>NZ_JAMHGA010000028.1 GCF_023660105.1 Desulfovibrio aminophilus
CCCCCCCCCCCCCCCCCCCCCCCCCCCCCCCCCCCCCCCCCCCCCCCCCCCCCCCCCCCCCCCCCCCCCCCCCCCCCCCCCCCCCCCCCCCCCCCCCCCCCCCCGCCGGAGGCAAGCTTTCTCTTTCCAAGGAGTGCTCATGCTGCTGCCGTTCGAAAAGCCGTGCGAGGAGGCGCGGTTCGTGTCCCGCCACAAGCGGTTCACGGTGCTGGTGGAGCGCGGGGGCGAGCGGTTCGCCGCGCACACGAACAACACGGGCTCCATGCTCGGGCTGTTGCGGCCGGGCGGGCGGGTCTGGCTCTCGGAGTCGGCCAATCCGGCGCGCAAGCTGCGGCATACGCTGGAGATCGCGGACTTCCACGGCACGCTGGTGGGGGTGAACACATCCACGCCGTTGCGGCTGCTGCGCCGCGCGGTGGAGGCCGGACGCCTGGAGGGCGCGGCGGGCTGCGCGGAATTCCGGGCCGAGGTGGCGCGGGGCGACTCGCGGCTGGACGCCTTGTTGGAGGGCCCGTGGGGCCGGCTCTGGGTGGAGTGCAAGAACGTGACCCTGGTGGAGGACGGCGGGGTGGCGATGTTCCCGGACGCGGTCACCACGCGGGGACTGAAGCACCTGCGCGAGCTGGCGGCGGCGGTGGAAGCCGGGGACCGGGCCGCGCTGTTCTTCTGCGTGCAGCACGGGGAGGGCCGCTGTTTCGGCCCGGCCTGGAGCGTGGACGCCGAATATTCGCGTATTCTTTACAAAGTTGTGGACAAGGGCGTGGAGGTATGGGCATATCGTGCGCTGGTCTCGCCCCGGGGCATCGACCTCGGGGAACGGCTGCCCCTCGCGCGGCCCTGAACTGGAACGATCATGATCCAACTCCTGCTCGGCGCATTCCTGATCAGCTTCTCACCGGTGTTCGTGAAGCTGGCCCACGTTCCGGCCGACGTGTCGGCCTTCTACCGCATGTTCTTCGGCGGGCTGGGCCTGAGCCTGGGCCTGCTCCTGCGGGGCGGGCGGCTCCTGCCGCAGCGCGGGGTCCTGCCCGCGACCCTGGCCTGCGCCCTGTTCTTCTCGCTGGACCTGATGTGCTGGCACCGGGGCGTGCTCTACCTGGGCCCCGGACTGGCCACGGTGCTCGGCAACTTCCAGGCCTTCCTGCTGGCGGCCCACGGCGTGCTCGTGCTCAAGGAGCGGCCGGGACCGCGCTTCCTGGCCTCCATTCCCCTGGCCCTGGCCGGGCTCACGCTCATGCTCGGGCCGCAGTGGCCCGGGTCCACGGCGGACTTCCGGCTGGGCGTGGCCTTCGGCCTGCTCACGGCGGTCTGGTACGCCGTGTTCCTGCTCTCGCTCAAGCGCGCGGCCGGGCGGCCCGAGCGACCGGACCCCATGAGCGTCATGGCCGTGATCTCCCTGGGCTCGGCCCTGATCCTGGCGGCGCAGGTCGCGGCCACGGACCAGTCCTTCGCCATCCCGGACGGACAGAGCTGGGCCGCGCTGCTGGCCTACGGCCTGCTGGGGCAATTCGTGGGCTGGGTCTGCATCACCACGGGCCTGAAGCGGGCCCGGGCGGCCCTGGCCGGGCTGGTGCTCCTGGCCCAGCCCGCGCTGGCCTATGTCTGGGACCTGACGCTGTTCCGCAAGCCGTTCACGCTGCTGGAACTGCTCGGCGTGGGCGTGGCCCTGGCGGCCATCTTCCTGGGCGCCGCGGCGAGGGGAAACGGGGGAAAGGGCTAGGGAGCCGGGGGCGCGGAGAGGGCCCGGGCCAGGGCCCCGGCCAGCGCGCCGTAGCCCTCGCGGTTCAGGTGGTTCACGTCCAGGGGGCCGTGCGCGAATTCCTCGCGGGCGGCGGCCTCCAGGTCGCTCCGGCAATCGATGACCCGCCAGCCCTCGGCCAGCGCCGCCTCGCGGACCAGGGTCTCGATGCGCAGGCTGGCCTCGCGCTGGGTCCGGCCCGCGTCCCCGGACAGGACGTAGAGACTCAGCGGCGAGGGGATGTAGACGACGAAACGCTCGGCATCCGGCCAGACGCGGACCACGCGCCGCAGGGAGCGCTGGAACACGCGCACGCCGAGGCGGACGTCGTCCTCGGAGAGGGTGGTCAGGTCGGTCTCCATGGTGTCCGGCAGAGGCGTCTCGCGCCCGGCGATCAGGGCCGAGCGGAGGTTTCCGGGCGGGACCGGGGACTTGCCCCGGACGTTGTAGAGCAGCCCCTCGATGGTCCGGCTCACGGCGTTGGCCGCGTAGAAGGCGTCCTGCAGCCGGGTCAGGCCGCCCTGACAATGAGCCGCGTCCATCTCCCGGTCGAACTCGTCGAAGACCGCGTCGTTCCAGACGTCCTCGGGCTTGTGCAGGGGATTGAAGCGTCGCCGCAGGAACCCCAGGTTGTCGCCGATGTCGTTGCCCTCGTAGAAATAGGCCACCAGGGTCTTCGGCGCGGGCAGGTCGAAGCCGGAGGCGCGCAGGAAGCGGAAGGCGTTCACCGCGAAGATGGCCGCCCCGTCGTAGCTGCCCACCCCGGCGCGGGCCAGCGCGAGGACGTCGCGGCCGGTGGCGTCCCGCAGGAGGTGGGCCGCCTGGTAGCGGGAGTTGAGGTCGTAGCCGTTGGCCGCGAACCAGTCGCCCTGGCCCACGCCGTAGGAGTCGCCCAGGATGGCGATGTAGCCCTCGCGCGGCAGCAGCCCGGCCTTGGAGGTCTGGCCCAGGACGCGCAGCTCTCGGCCCTGGTTGTTGAAGACCGCCCGGGGCAGGTGGGGCATGGCGATCCTGAAGGCCGCCTCCAGCACCCCGTAGGCGAGCAGGACGGCGGCGAGCAGGAGCAGCAGGTTGGCGCAGAGTTTCTTCATGCGATGGTGGCGCTAATATGCCCGGGGAGCGGTGTCAAGGACCGGCGCTTGTGTTCTCGGCCGATATCTGGCAAAGGAAGGCGCAAATCAATAATGGCGGGCCATGAGCACATTCTTCGACAGCTTCCCTAAAAAGCTCAGCAAGGCCCAGGCCGTGGACACGGGCATGGCCCTGGTCCTGGTCTGCCTGCTGCTGGGCCTGTTCCGCGAGCGCGCGGGCTGGTTCTGGGCCGCCGCCGGACTGCTGGTCGTGAACATGACCGTTCCGGCGGTCTTCAAGCCCGCGGCCAAAATCTGGCTCGGCCTGGCCCACCTTCTGGGCTCGGTCATGTCCCGCGTGCTGCTCGGCGCGGTGTTCCTGCTGGTGGTCGCGCCGGTGGGGCTGCTGCGCCGGGCCCTGGGCAAGGATACCCTGCGGCTGCGGGAATTCAAGAAAAACGACGCCTCGGTGTTCCTGGCGCGGGACAAGGGCTTCGAGCCCGCCGACCTGGAACGGCCGTACTAGGAGCCTGTGATGGATTTCCTTCTCGACCTCTGGGGCTTCCTGAGAGTCCGCAAGAAATTCTGGCTGTTGCCCATCATCCTGACGCTGCTGCTGTTCGGCATGCTCATCGTGCTTTCCTCGGGCTCGGCCATCGCGCCGTTCATCTACACCCTGTTCTAGCATGGGAGCCGCAGGGCCCATTCTGGGCATCTCCGCCTACTACCACGACTCGGCGGCCGTGCTGCTGGACGGCGAGGGCCGCATCCTGGCCGCCGCCCAGGAGGAGCGCTTCACCCGACGCAAGCACGACCCGGACTTCCCGGCCCGGGCCGCGGCCTGGTGCCTGCGCGAGGCCGGTCTGGGCATGCACGACCTGGCGGCCGTGGCCTTCTACGACAAGCCCTACCTCAAGTTCGAACGCCTGCTGGAGACGTACCACGCCTTCGCGCCCAGGGGCCTGTCCAGCTTCCTCTCGGCCATTCCGGTCTGGATCAAGGAAAAGCTCTTCATGCGCCGGATGCTGGGCGAGGAATTGGAGAAGCTCGGCCTGGAGAAGGGGCGGAAGGGCCCGCGAATGCTCTTCCCGGAGCACCACCTCTCCCACGCGGCCTCGGCCTTCTATCCCTCGCCCTTCGAGAGCGCGGCCATCCTCACGGTGGACGGGGTGGGCGAATGGGCCACCACGACCATCGGCCGGGGCGCGGGCAAGGACATCTCCATCCTGCGCGAGCTGCATTTCCCCCACTCCCTGGGCCTGCTCTACTCCGCCTTCACCGCCTACTGCGGCTTCAAGGTCAACTCCGGGGAGTACAAGCTCATGGGCCTGGCGCCCTACGGCGACCCGGACTCCGAGCGCACCCGCCGCTTCCGGGACCTGATCCTCTCCGACCTGCTCGATCTGCGGCCCGACGGCTCCCTGCTCCTGAACATGGAGTATTTCAACTACGCCACCGGCCTGACCATGTGCGTGAACGACCGCTGGCAGGCCCTGTTCGGGCTGCCGCCGCGCCCGGCCGAGAGCGAAATCGGCCAGGAGTACATGGACCTGGCCCTGGCCATCCAGCAGGTCACCGAGGCGGCCGTCTTCCGCCTGGCGGACACGGCCCGCGAGCTCACCGGCGAGGAGAACCTCGTCATGGCCGGAGGCGTGGCCCTGAACTGCGTGGCCAACGGCAAGCTGCTCCGGCGCGGCCCCTTCCGCGACATCTGGATCCAGCCCGCCGCCGGCGACGCGGGCGGCGCCCTGGGCGCGGCCCTGGCCGCCCGGCACATCTGGCGGGGCGAGGACCGCGAGGTCCGGCCCCGCGACTCCATGCAGGGGGCCTACCTGGGACCGGAATACGGCCGCGACGAAACCGTGCGCGTGGCCCGGCGCTTCAAGGCCCCGTTCCGCGAGTTCGCGGACTTCGGCGCGCTCTGTTCCGAGGTCGCCCGGCTCCTGTCCGAGGGCAAGGCCGTGGGCTGGTTCCAGGGCCGCATGGAATACGGCCCCCGGGCCCTGGGCAACCGGAGCATCCTGGGCGACCCCAGGCGGCCGGAGATGCAGAAGAAGCTGAACCTCAAGATCAAGTACCGCGAGGGGTTCCGGCCCTTCGCGCCCTCGGTCCTGGAGGAGGAGATCGCCTCCTGCTTCGAGCTGGACCGGCCCTCGCCCTACATGCTCCTGGTGGCCCCGGTGGCCGCCGCCCGGCGCGGGGAGCTGCCCGGGGACTACGCCTCCCTGCCGCTCTGGGAGAGGCTCTACGTCGAGCGCTCGGACCTCCCGGCCATCACCCACGTGGACATGTCCGCCCGCATCCAGAGCGTCTCGCGCGAGACGAATCCGCGCTACTGGGCCCTGCTGGACGCCATGCGCCGCGAGCAGGGCTGCCCGGTGGTGGTGAACACGAGCTTCAACGTGCGCGGCGAGCCCATCGTGCGCACGCCCCTGGACGCCTACACCTGTTTCATGCGCACCGAGATGGACCACCTCGTGGTCGGGGACCTGATCTTCGACAAGGCCGACCAGCCTTCGTGGAACGAAGAGGGCGACTGGCGGACGCGCTTCGAGCTGGACTGACCCCGGCCCCGCGTCGACAAAAAAGGGCGGCCATCCCACCAGGGAGGCCGCCCTTTCGCGTGTCCGGGAAAAGCCTACTGGACCATCTGCCAGGTGCCGTCCGGGTTGCGGTAGGCCTTGGCCTTGACCTTCTGCGGCTTGCCGTCGGCATCCGTGGTCTCGATCCAGATGTCGCGGTAGGTGCGGTTGTCATTGCCGGTGTAGGCCGGTTCCGGGGTGGCGGCGTAGTAGCGGCCCGTGTCCGGGTTCTTCCAGCTGCTGGTCTGGCCCGAGGGCTGGTTCTCCAGGGTGTGGTTCAGCTTCTGGCTGTCGGACTTGTCCCACTCGTTGCCCACGATGTAGCCGAGCAGCATGCCGACGCCCGCGCCGATGGCCGCGCCCTGGACCTTGTTGCCGGAAAGCAGCGCGCCGATGGCCGCGCCGCCGAGGGCGCCGCCGGCCGCGCCGCTCTGGGCCTTGTTGGCGCAGCCGGCCGCCACCAGGGCCAACATCAGGACCGTGAGGAGAATGCCTTTCTTCATGCCGGTGCCTCCTTGCTCCTCCCCTCGGACGACGGAGCGTTCGAGGGTGTTACATCCGGTTTCGCGCATCGAATTCATAAAGCAAAGCGCATGCCAGTACGATGGGGGTATTGTACCCGATCTTCGGGGAGGCGCAAGAGGCGCTCCGGCGCGTGAAACCGGGGGGTCTGGGAATGAAAATGCCCCGCCGGAACGGTTCGGGGGGTATTCCGGCGGGGACGGGGGGATGGGCCGGGTGTGGCCCAGGAACCGGCCTTCCGACCGGCTCCGGGCTGAATCTATACATGAGCGCAGAAGAAAATCAAGCGAAACGATAGGGTTTCCGGCCACGGACACGAGGGCAAATTCTGCGCACCCCGGACGCTTTTTGCCCGCGTCGGGTCAGTCGTCCGCGCGCACGGCCTCGCGCTCGCGGAAGCCGATGAGGAACAGGATCGAGTCCAGGCCCAGGGTGGAGATGGACTGCCGCGCGCCCTGCTTGACCTTGGGCTTGGCGTGGAAGGCGATGCCCAGGCCCGCCAGCCCGAGCATGGGCAGGTCGTTGGCCCCGTCGCCCACGGCGATCACCTGCTGCAGGCTGATCCTCTCGGCCTTGGCGATGCGCTTGAGGAGCTGGGCCTTCTTGGCCCCGTCCACGATGGCCCCGACCACCTTGCCGGTGAGCGCGCCGTCCTTGATCTCCAGCTCGTTGGCGTGGACGTGGTCGATGCCGAGCTTCTCGGCCAGCTTGCGGCCGAAGTAGGTGAAGCCGCCGGAGAGGATGGCCGTCTTGTAGCCCACGCGCTTGAGCGTGGCCACGAGCCGTTGCGCGCCCTCGGTGAGCGGCAGGGTCTCGGCCACCTCCTCCAGCACGGACTCGGGCAGGCCCTTGAGCAGCGCCAGCCGGGCCCGCAGGCTCTCCTTGAAGTCCAGCTCGCCGCGCATGGCCCGCTCGGTGATGGCCGCCACCTTGTGGCCCACCCCGGCGCGCTTGGCCAGCTCGTCGATGACCTCGGCCTGGACCAGGGTGGAGTCCATGTCGAAGGCCACCAGGCGGCGGTTGCGGCGGAAGATGTTGTCCTCCTGCAGGGCGATGTCCACGCCCAACTCCTGGGCCGCGTCCACGAACTTGCGCCGCAGCCCGGCCGGGTCGTGGGGCGTGCCGCGCACCGAGAACTCCACGCAGGACATGCGCGGGGCCTTGCCCCCGGAGAGCGGGATGCGCCCGGAAAGCCGCGTGATCCGGTCGATGTTCAGGCCGTCCTCGGCCAGGGCCGCGGCGATGCGCTCGATCTGGACCGCGTGCACCCGCCGGGCGATGAGGGTCACGATGTGCCGGGCCTTGCCCTGGGAACGCACCCAGGCCTCGTAGCGCCGGGGCGAGAGCGGATGGAGCTTGAGCTCGACCCCCAGCTCGTGGGCCTTGAAGAGCACGTCCTTGAGGATCGGCGCGCTCTCGGACTGGGCCGGGATGTGGATCAGGATGCCCAGGGTCAGGAAGTTGTGGATCACGTTCTGGCCCACGTCCAGGACCTCCACGCCGTACTCGGCCAGGACGCCGGTCAGGGCGGCGGTGATGCCCGGCCGGTCCTCGCCGGTGACGTGGATGAGGATGATCTCGCTCATGCTTGCTCCAGGAATGGCGTTTGCGGAGTTCTCGCACAAAACCGCGCGGCCGTAAACGCCGCGCGCAAAGCGCCCGCCGACCGGGCCTTTCCAGGCCCCATCGCGGATTGTGCGAAATTTCACTTGACGAACGGCCCGCTTCGCTGTTTTCGTGACCCCGTACCCGCGTCCACAGGCTGTTCTCGTCAAACCGCCGACCGGCGCGGCTCTCCGGGCCGCGCCACGAAGGATGCCCCCAATGGTCCCCTCCAAAAAGACCCTCTCCCCCTCGTCCGCGGTTCTCCTCCTCGGCATCGGCCTCTCGGCCCTGTCCGCGGCCGCCTTCTTCCTGAACCACCTCGCCGCGGCCCTGGCCGTGCCGGTCCTCGGCCTCGCGGCCTCGGCCCTCCTGGCCGCCCGGCTCTCCGGCCCGGCCAAGGGCTTCGCCGCCGCCCTGGCCCACATGGACAAAAACCGCCGCGACCTGGCCCTCAAGGACGACTGCCTCCAATGGGGCCGCTGGGGCGAGGTCCCGGCCCTGGCGGGCGACCTCTTCGCCTACAACATCGAACGCCGGGAATACTACCGGGGCGCGGTGGTCGGCATCGGCAACCCCTTCTTCCTGGCCAACGCCAAGGGCGTCATCACCCACGCCAGCCGGACCCTCTCCGACCTGCTCAAGAAGTCCGAGAAGGACGTGGTCAACCGGACCGTGGGCCTGGCCTTCACCGGCACGGACGGAGCCTTCTTCGCCGCCGAGGTCATGGCCCGGGGGGCCAAGGTGGCCGAGGAGCGGGAGCTGTCCCTCTGGGACGGCCGGACCCTGCCCGTGTTCCTCTACGCCGACTGCATCCGCGACGGCCACGACGCGGTCATCGGCTGCGTGGTCTCCCTGGTGGACATGACCCTCATCAAGGAACAGCAGAAGCAGATTCAGGCGCATGAGGAGCAGATGCTCGCCCTGGGCCGCGAAATCCACCAGCTGGCCCAGCGCGCGGCCTCCGCCGCCGAGGAGCTTTCCGCCTCGGCCGAGGAGCAGGCCAAGGGCGCGCAGCACCAGAAACAGCAGACCGACTCCGTGGCCACGGCCATGGAGGAGATGCGCGCCACGGTCATGGAAGTGGCTCAGAACGCCGGGCAGACCTCCCAGGCGGCCGCCGAGGCCAGCGATTCCGCCACCCAGGGCGGCGGGCTCGTGTCCCGGGCCGTGGGCGGCATCAACCGCGTGGCCGACTCGGCCCAGAAGCTCTCCGGCGTGCTCTCCCAGCTCCAGGACCAGTCCGCAGAGATCGGCCGGATCATCGGCGTGATCAACGAGATCGCGGACCAGACCAACCTCCTGGCCCTGAACGCGGCCATCGAGGCCGCCCGCGCGGGCGACGCCGGACGAGGCTTCGCGGTGGTGGCCGACGAGGTCCGCAAGCTGGCCGAAAAGACCATGACCGCCACCAAGGAGGTCGAGGACGCCGTCAAGAAGATCCAGTCCGGCTCGCGTCAGGCCCTGGAATCCATGAACGAGACCGAATCCCAGGTGCGCGACAGCACCACCCTCTCCAGCGAGGCCGGAAGCGCCATCACCGAAGTCACCCGGCGCATCGAGGACATGACCTCCCGCGTGGCCCAGATCGCCACCGCCGCCGAGGAACAGTCCGCCGCCGCCGAAGAGATCAACCGCAGCGTGGACGACATCGCCCAGGTGGCCCGGGACGCCGAGGAGGCCGCCGGACAAACCGCCGCCGCCACCCGCGAACTGGCCCAGCTCTCGCAACAACTGCTCACCCTCTCGGACAACTTCGGAGGGAAATAGCCTCCGGCGGCCAGGGAAGCTTCGCCCCCCTGGACCCCCACACGGTCGCGGCTGGGTCCGGCAGGACGTCCCCTGGGCCGACCGTGGCGTGGATTCTTTCGGGGGTCCGCCCGGAAGAATCCACGCCACTATCGCCGGGTCCAGGGGCCGCCGGCCCCTGGCGGGTCCGGGCTGAGCCCGGCCGCCGGAGGCGTCCCGTCTAGCTCATGAGCCTGAGGCCGTAGCGGCTGTGCAGGAGGGACTGGAACTCGGCCACGAGCTTGAGGCAGTCCTTGAGGTGGTCGCGGTCCAGGGAGGAGAGGCGTCCGGGGTGGACGAGGTTGTCCGGGGCCAGGCCTTGGGACACGGCCTCGGCCTGGGCCCGGGCGCGCAGGGTCTGGAGGAAGGAGTAGGCCTGGCCCAGGGCGGCGGAGAAGTCGGCCTCGAAGACTCCGGCGGCGGCCACGCCGCGCAGGCGATCCAGGGTGTTGGTGACGGGCAGGCCCAGGTCCAGGGCCAGGGCGCGCGCGCCCTGGGTCACGGGGAACACGCCGCCGCGCTTGATGTCCAGGGCTCCCTTGGTGGGGCCTGAGCGCTCGGTGACGAGGTTGCCGAGGAATCCCAGGGGCGGGGTGAAGCGCAGGGCCTCGCGGGCCATGTACTTGAGGATCACCGGGGCCTGGCGCACGCGCTTGAGGAGGTATTCGCGCAGGCGGGCGGTGTGGCTCTCCTCGCCGTGGACGTGGCGCAGGTCGGCCAGGAGGGAGAGCCGGAGCACGGCCGGGCCGTCGGCGGCCAGGATCATGGCGTCCACGGCGTCCATCCAGGCGGTGAGCCCGCGCCGCCAGTCCGGGTTGTCGGCCATGACCTTGCCGGGACAGGGCGGCAGGCCGATGTCGGCCAGGGCGCGCAGGAGGCGGGAGGCGAATTCGGCGCAGCGGGCCTCCTGGTCCGGGGCCAGGCCGTCGGCCAGGATCATGCAGTTGTCCTGGTCCGTGGCCAGGAACTGCTCCATGCGGCCCTCGCTGCCGAGCACGGCCACGGCCAGGGGCGGCAGGCCGTCGATCTGGTCGCGCACGAGGGCGGCGGCGCGGACCAGGAGGGCGTCGTGGATTTCGCCCATGAGGCGGCCCACGTTCTCGGCCTCGATGCCCTCGGCTATGGTCCGCAGGGCGAGGTGCTGGAGCCGGGCGAAGGTCCGGCCCAGGGCCTCCACGCTTTCGGCCGAGGCGGCTTCGCGCTTGAGGCTCAGGGGGTTTTCGCCCCGGGCGGAGAGCAGGTCGCGTTCGCCCACCAGCCCCAGGACGCGGCCCTCGGCGTCCACGAGCACGAGGCGGCGGATGCCCCGGTCCACCATGCGCGAGAAGGCCTCGAACAGGGGCTCGTGGCCGCGCACGGTGGCCAGGTTTCCGCTCATGAAGCCGGTGACGGGCTCGGAGAGATCGCGGCCCCCGGCGGCGGCCGTGAGCACGTCGCGTTCGGTGACGATGCCCAGGGGCCGGTCCACGTCGCCCACGAGACAGGCCGGGGCGCTGGCCTCGGCCATGCGCCGGGCGGCGTCGGCAAGGGGCGTGCCCGGGGGCACGAAGAGCGGCGGGGCCAGGGGGATGTCGCGCACGGCCAGGCGCAGGAAGGGGTCGGACCCGGCCGGGGCGGCGCGGGAGGCGGCCTCGAAGGCCAGGCGCAGCCGGTCCCGGCGGCGGATGAAGAACGCCCCCACGCCGGGAGCGGCGAGGAGGGCGAGAAAGATCGCGGCGGGCAGGGCCACGAGGCTGGCGTCCTCCTGGGCCGCGGCCCGCACCGGGGGCAGGGGGTCGTCCAGCAGGGTTTCGAAGCCCAGGCAGTCGCCCGGGGCCAGGAGGTCCACCACCGTGTCGGCGAGGGTCAGCTCCAGGGCGCCGGAGCGCAGAACGCAGACCAGGCCCTCGGCGGAGGGCTCCAGTGTTTCGCCCTCGGGCAGGTGGCGCACCGAGGCCGCCTTGGCGGCCTCCCCCAGCGTGCGCCGGGGGAGGCCGGAGAACGGTTGCACGGTCGCCAGGAAGTCCTGGACGGATTGGGTCATTCAGCCCCCACCGCGAGGTAGTTGCGGATCTTCTGCTCGGCGTACTTCTCCTCGGCCTCGCGGTCCGGGCAGAGCAGGGAGATCGCCCAGCCCGAGAGGAAGGCGGCCGGAAGCGAGATGAGGGCCGGGTTCTTCCAGGGGAACAGGGCGGCCTTGTTGCCGAACACGTCCACCCAGACCGTGGGCGAAAGGATGATCAGGCCCACGGCCAGGACCGAGCCGGTGGCGATGCTGGCCCAGGCCCCGGTGGTGCTGAAGCGCTTCCAGAGGATGCTCATGAGCAGGGCCGGGAAGTTGGCGCTGGCCGCGATGGCGAAGGCCAGGCCGACCATGAAGGCCACGTTCTGGCCCTTGAAGGCGATGCCCAGGCCCACGGCCAGCACGCCGAGGAAGAGCGTGCCGCGCTTGGCCATCTTGACCTCTTCCTGCTCGGTGGCCTGGCCGCGCTTGAAGACGTTGACGTAGAGGTCGTGGGAGAAGGTCGTGGCCCCGGCCAGGGTCAGACCGGCCACCACGGCCAGGATGGTGGCGAAGGCCACGGCCGCGATGAAGCCCAGGAACACGGTGCCGCCGGTGACCTCGGCCAGGAGCAGGGCCGCCATGTTGCCGCCCTTGTCGAAGCGGGTGATGACGTCGTGGCCCACCAGGGCCATGGCCCCGAAGCCGATGATGAAGGTCAGGATGTAGAAGTAGGAGATGAAGCCCGTGGCGTAGAACACCGACTTGCGGGCGGCCTTGGCGTCCGGCACGGTGTAGAAGCGCATGAGGATGTGCGGCAGCCCGGCGGTGCCGAACATGAGGGCGATGCCCAGGGAGAGGGCGTCCCAGGGGTTGGACACGAGGCCGCCGGGAGCCAGCACCTTGTCGCCGTATTTGGCGGCGGCGGCGCCGAACAGGACCGTGGGGTCGAAGCCGTAGGTCGAGAGCACGAGGAAGACGATAACAGTGGCGCCGCCCATGAGCAACACGGCCTTGATGATCTGCACCCAGGTGGTGGCCAGCATGCCGCCGAAGAGCACGTAGGCGATCATCACCGCGCCCACGAAGATGACGGCGGCCTCGTAGGGCAGGCCGAACATGAGCGTGACCAGGGAGCCGGAGCCCACCATCTGGGCGATGAGGTAGAAGGCCACGGTCATGAGCGAGCCCACCGAGGCCGCGATGCGCACGGGTTTCTGGCGCAGGCGGTAGGCCACCACGTCGGCGAAGGTGTACTTGCCGAGGTTGCGCAGGGGCTCGGCGATGAGGAACATGATGATCGGCCAGCCGACGAGGAAGCCGATGGAGTAGATCAGGCCGTCATAGCCCTTGAGGGCCACAAGCCCGGCGATGCCCAGGAAGGAGGCCGCGCTCATGTAGTCCCCGGCCAGGGCCAGGCCGTTCTGCAGGCCGGTGACGCTGCGGCCGGCGGCGTAGAACTGCGAGGCCGAACGGCTCTTCTTGGCCGCGAACCAGGTGATGACCAGGGTGGCGGCCACGAAGAGGAAGAAGAAGACGATGGACACGGCGTTGGGCTGGCCGATGCTGGAGGTGAAGTCGTTCATCTCACTCCCCCTTCATGGAATCGAGGATGTTTTTCACGGCCCGGTCATAGGGACCGTTGGCCCAGGCCACGTACACGCCGGTCAGGGCGCAGGCCGAGAGAATGACCAGCGCGCCCACGGGGATGCCGACGGAAAGTCCCTCGCCGATCTTGGCCGCCAGGACGTCCTTGGCGAAGGCCAGAACCAGGATGAACCCGAAGTAGATGGCCAGCATGACCGCGGTGAGGACCAGGGAAACGGTCCACTTCTTCCTGACCAGTTCGCGGAACTGAGCCTCGTCCGGTTGGCGGGCTTGCGTGTTCATTGGGGTCCTCCTTGGCTTGGGTTGCGGATCGCGGCCGGGTCCACCGCCCGGACCCGACGCCCCACCTCTAGACAAGACGCAAGCCCCCCGCGATCCATTTTCGGCCAACGGACGGGATCGGCCCCCAAGCGTTCCGCGCCCCTGGCGGCGAGTGACTACTTACCGCTGACCGGCCGGATTCGACCGTTCGCGAGCCGCGAACAGCGTCACTCTTTTTTTATGAAGCGTGTCACGTTTGACTGCCGCTGGACGCTTCCGCATACCATCGGTGGGAAAGCGCCGGACTCCGCCGCCCCCGCGACGCGCGCGGAACATCCGACAAAAATGAAGCGACGCCCGGCCACGGTGCGACAAAAATGAAGCTCCCCGGCGGCACGGACCTGTCGACGGAAGGCCAGGCGTCCAGCAACGTCAACAGGTTAAGCGTATGGCACGGTCCTTGTTTCCGCGAGGTTCACGGGAGGCGTCATGGACATCATCATCCTGCTTCTGGCCGGTGTGGCCCTGCTCTTCGTGCTGGACGTCATCGTCGGCGACGCCTTCTTCGGACGCCTGCCCCTCCGCGACTTCCTCTTCGGCGGCGCGCCGTTCTTCCTGCTCATCCCCGGCCTGGGCCTGCTCTCGCGCCACCCCCTGACCGCCCTGGCCGTGTTCGCCCTGGCCGTCACGCTCTTCCTCGCCGGACGCTTCCGGCGGCGTCATGATTGAAAACGTCCTCCCCCCGCTCCTGCTGACCCTCAAGGTGGCCGGGCTGGGCACCGCCCTGGCCCTGGCCACCGGGGTCGGCCTGGCGCGGCTCATGAGCCTGCGGGCCTTCCCGGGCCGCGACCTGCTGGACGCGGCCTGCACCCTGCCCCTGGTCCTGCCGCCCACGGTGCTCGGCTACTACCTCATCGTGCTCCTGGGGCGGCGCGGGATCATCGGGGCCTGGCTCCTGGAGACCTTCGGCATCACCCTCATGTTCACCTGGCAGGGCGCGGTGGCGGCCTCGGCCGTGGTGGCCTTTCCCCTGGTCTACAAGTCCGCCCGCGCGGCCCTGGAGTCCGTGCCCGCCAACTGCGAGAACGCGGCCCGCACCCTGGGGGCCTCGGAGCTGGAGGTCTTCCTGCGCGTGTCCCTGCCCCTGGCCCTGCGCGGGGTCATGGCCGGGGCCATGCTGGCCTTCGCCCGGGCCATGGGCGAGTTCGGGGCCACGCTCATGATCGCGGGCAACCTGCCGGGCAAGACCCAGACCCTCTCCCTGGCGGTCTACAGCGCGGTGCAGGCCGGGCAGGACGACCGCGCCAACTTCATGGTCGTCATCATCTCCGTGGTCTGCGTGGTCATCCTGGCCACCACCGCGAAACTGGTCAAACCCAAAACCTGAAGGAGCGTCCCATGCGGAAAATGATCCTGGCCCTGGCCCTGACCCTGATCCTGACCCCGGCGGCCTGGGCGGGCGAGCTCATCGTCTCCGCCGCCGCCAGCCTCACCGACACCTTCAACGACCTCAAGCCGGTCTACGAGAAGGCCCATCCCGGCGACACCCTGACCTTCAACTTCGCGGCCTCCGGCGCGCTGCTGGCCCAGATGGCCCAGGGCGCGCCCGTGGACGTCTTCGCCTCCGCCGACCAGAAGACCATGGACGACGCCGCGGCCAAGAGCCTCGTGGATCCGGCCACGCGCATGACCTTCGCCAAGAACGACCTGGTCATCGCCACCCCGGCCGGGGCCCCGGCCGTGAAGTCCATGGAGGCCCTCAAGGCGGCCCCGGTCAAGCACGTGGGCCTCGGCAACCCCGACTCCGTGCCCGCCGGGCGCTACGCCAAGGCCGCCCTGGAAAAGGCCGGACTCTGGGACGCCCTGTCCGCCAAGTACGTCATGGCCGAGTCCGTGCGCCAGGTTCTGGACTACCTCGCCCGGGGCGAGGTGGACGCGGGCTTCGTCTACGCCACCGACGCCAAGAAGGGCGGCGACAAGGTCGCCGTGACCGCGATCATCCCCCTGGACAAGCCCGTGACCTATCCCGTGGCCGTGACCGCCGCGACCAAGAACAAGAAGGCGGCCCAGGCCTTCGTGGACTTCCTCAAGTCCCCCGAGGCCCAGAAGATCCTGGCCGCGCGCGGATTCGCCAAGCCCTAGGACGATGATGAACCTGACCTTCCAGGCGAGCCTCAACGGCGGGGCGGGGCGGTTCCGGCTGGACATCCGGCTGGAGCTGCCCTGCCGCCGCCTCGTCCTCTTCGGCCCCTCGGGCTCGGGCAAGTCCCTCACCCTGCGGGCCGTGGCCGGGCTGCTCCGGCCCGAGGCCGGGCGCATCGAGGTGGGCGGCCGGGTGCTCTTCGACTCCGGCCAGGGCCTGGACGTGGCCGCGCGCAGGCGCAAGGTCGGCTTCCTGTTCCAGGACTACGCCCTGTTCCCCCACCTGAGTCTGGAGCAGAACCTGCGCTTCGGCCTGGCCCGCTTCTGGCGGCGGCCGTCACCGGAGGCCGAGCGCCGCGTGGCCGCGCTCCTGGAGAGCTTCGGCCTGTCCGAGGTGGCCGGGCACCTGCCCGCCGAGCTCTCCGGCGGCCAGAAGCAGCGCGCGGCCCTGGCCCGGGCCCTGGCCCCGGCCCCGGACCTGCTGCTCCTGGACGAGCCTTACTCCGCCCTGGACCAGCCCCTGCGCGCCAAGCTCCGCGCCGAGCTGAAAAAGACCCTGGAGCGCTTCGACACCCCGCTCATCCTCGTGACCCACGACCCGGAGGAGGCCGCCTCCTTCGGCGAGGCCGTGGCCGTCTTCGGCCGGGGCTCCGTGCGCCGCGTGCTCACCGCCGACGAGCTGGCCGCCGCCCCGGACCCCACCGCCCTGCTTCTCGAAGACTTCTACGACCTCTAGCCCCCTTCGGCCCCCTTCGGGGGGTTCCAGAAAGGCGGGGGAGGCTCCCGGCCATGCATGAAAAAAGGCGGGACGCCCGCGCGCCCCGCCCTTCTTCACAAGGATGCGGCCCTCTTCCGCCTTTCTACGAACGGGGCGAAGCCCCAATGATCTCGATGCCGTCCATATAGGGCTTGAGGGCATCGGGCACGCGGATGGAGCCGTCGGCGTTCTGGTAGTTCTCCATGACCGCCACCAGGGTCCGGCCCACGGCCAGGCCCGAGCCGTTGAGCGTATGCACGAACTCGGTCTTCTTGCCGCCCTTGGGCTTGAAGCGGATGTCCGCGCGGCGGGCCTGGAAGTCCGTGCAGTTGGAGCAGGACGAGATCTCGCGGTACTTGTCCTGTGCCGGAAGCCAGACCTCCAGGTCGTAGGTCTTGGCCGAGGAGAAGCCCATGTCGCCGGTGCAGAGCAGGACCACCCGGTAGGGCAGGCCGAGCTTCTGGAGGATGGCCTCGGCGTGGCCGGTCATCAGCTCCAGGGCCTCGTAGGACTTCTCCGGGTGGGAATAGCGCACCATCTCCACCTTGCGGAATTCGTGCTGGCGGATGAGGCCCCGGGTGTCCTTGCCGTAGCTGCCCGCCTCGGAGCGGAAGCAGGAGGTGTGGGCGCAGAAGGCCTTGGGCAGGTCGTCCTCGTCCAGCACCTCGCCCCGGTAGAGGTTCGTCAGCGGCACCTCGGCCGTGGGGATGAGATAGAAGTTCCTGCTGTCCGTGAGCTTGAAGAGGTCTTCCTCGAACTTGGGCAGCTGGCCCGTGCCGAGCAGGGAGTCGGCGTTCACGATGGTCGGCGGGATGACCTCCAGGTAGCCGTGCTCGCGGGTCTGCACGTCGAGCATGAAGGCCGCCAGGGCCCGCTCCAGCCGGGCGATCTGGCCGGAGATCACGGCGAAGCGCGCGCCTGAGAGCTTGGCCGCGCGTTCGAAGTCCACCATGCCGAGGCCCGTGCCCAGGTCGTGGTGGTCGCGGGGAGCGAAGTCGAAGCGCGTGGGCTCGCCCCAGAGGCGCACCACGGGATTGTCGTTCTCGTCCGTGCCCGCGGGCACGGACTCGTGCGGGATGTTCGGCACGGAGAGGAGCCAGTCCTTCTCGCGCTCCTCCACGCCGGACAGTTCGCCGTCCAGGGCCTTGGCCCGCTCCGAGACCTGGGCCATGCGGGCCAGGATCTCCGAGGCGTCCTCCCCGGCCTTCTTGCGCCTGGCGATCTCGCCCGAGGCCGCGTTGCGCTCGGCCTTGAGCGCCTCCACCTCGCGCAGCAGCTCCCGGCGGCGTTCGTCCAACACGGCGAACCCGCCCGCGTCGAGCTTGGAATTCCTCTTCCCAAGGGCCTCGCGCACCACATCCAGGTTGGAGCGTACGAACTTCAGATCAAGCATGGTGTCCTTCCTTCGTTTGCTCCCCGGCATGTAGCGGAAACAGGCCCCGGAGAAAAGGCCCGGAGCCGGTCCCGGGGCGGGGAAACGGTGTGGAAATGGCCTGTTAGAAAAAAAATCCTTTCAATCGTTCTCCATTCTGGACTACATATAGATCAAGAACCTCAATAGGATGTATAGGATGCGGCATACTCGGGGAACGAAAAAGACACGCCCGCGCGGCCTTTCCGGGCGTCTCCGTCTGCTGATGTCCATCCTGTCCGCCTGCCTGCTGGCCGCGGCCGGGCTTTCGGCCTGCGACGGGGGCCGGAAGGACACTCCCGATCCGGTGCGGCTGGCCTTCATCTCCATGCTCAGCGGCGGATACGAGGACATCGGCAGGACCACCCTGGACGCGGCCCGGCTGGCCGTGGACCAGGCCAACGCCGAGGGCGGGGTCATGACCCCGGCGGGCCGCAGGCCCGTGGAGCTCATCGTCCTGGACCAGGGCCCCACCGTGGAGGGCGGCCTGGACGCCCTGCGCGCGGCGGTCCAGCGCGACCGGGCCGTGGCCGTGGTGGGCGGCTTCCTCTCCCGCGACGCCATCCCCATGGCCCGAGTGGCCGAGGAACTGCGCGTGCCCTTCATCACCCCCGGCTCCACCAACCCCGAAACCACCCGGGGCCTGCACTACACCTGGCGCATGCCCTTCACCGACCCCTTCCAGGGCGCGGTCCTGGGCCAGTTCGCCCACTCCGAACTGAAGGCCGCCAGGGCCGCCGTGCTCTACGACTCGGCCGACGCCTACAGCCAGGGCCTGGCCGAAAGCTTCCGCGAAGCCTTCACCGCCCGGGGCGGCGGCATCGCGGCCTTCGTGCCCTACATCACCGGCGCCGGGGACTGGTCCGAACACCTCCGGCAGATCATCAAGGAGAAGCCGGACCTGCTCCTGCTGCCCAACTACCACGACGATGTGCTGCCCCAGGCCCGGCAGGCCAGGGCGGCGGGCTTCAAGGGCGTGATCCTGGGCGGCGACGGCTGGGAGATGCTGCCCCAGGGCCCGGACCTGGCCCCGCTGGAGGGCTGCTTCTTCACCACCACCTGGGACCCGAACCTGGACACCCGGCGTTCGCTGGAGTTCAGCCAGGCCTTCATGAAGGCATACGGCCGCGCGGCCAACGGCACGGCCTGCCTGACCTATGACGCCTTCGGCCTGCTCTTCGCGGCCCTGGGCCGGACCGCCGACCCGTCTCCAGCGGCCCTGCGCGACGCCCTGGCCCGGGTGGAGACCCTGGACGGGGCCGGGGGCCTGTACCGCTACCGGGGCGGCGGCGACCCGGAAAAGAGCGCCGTCATTCTGCGCATCGAGAACGGCAGGTTCCAGTTCCACAAGGAACTGCCTCCTGTTCCCTGAGCGGCGGCCGGAGCCGCCCCTGGAGGCGAGATGAGATCCCTTTGCGCCCGCGCGCTCCTGACGATCACGGCCCTGCTCCTGCTCGGGCCGCTCCTGTCCTGTTCCTCGAACGACGAGCGCCGGGACGAGTTCCGCATCGGCTTCGTGGCTGCCATCTCCAGCCAAGACATACGCCACAATCCCGACGCCCCGGGCCTGGCCGCGGACCAGGCCAACGCCGAGGGCGGCCTGGAGGTCGGCGGCCGCAAGCTCATGGTGCGGCTCCTGCCCCGGGACAACCACGACCATCTGGAAGACACCCTGGTGGCCGTGCGCGAGCTCATCAGCCACGACCAGGTCACGGCCATCGTGGGCCCCTACGTCAGCCGCCAGGCCATTCCCGCGGCCGTGCTGGCCCAAAACGCGGGCGTGCTGCTCATCTCGCCCACCTCCACCAACCCCGAAACCACCCGGGGCAAGTCCCTGGCCTTTCGCACCTGTTTCGTGGACACGGGCCAGGGCCGGGCCCTGGCCCGCTTCGCCCGCGAGGACCTGGGCGCGACCCGGGCGGCCGTGCTCTTCGACGCGGCCGACGACTACTGCCGGGGCGTGGCCGAGTATTTCCGCGACGCCTTCGCGGGCCTGGGCGGCCAAGTCCCGGCCTTCGAGCCCTACCTCACCGGCGAAAAGGACTTCGGCGCGCGGCTGGCCCGGATCAGGGCCGCCAAGTGCCAGGTCCTGCTCCTGCCGAACTTCCAGCCCGCCCTTCAGGAGCAGATCCGCCTGGCCGTGGAGATGGGCGTCAGCCGCACCCTGCTCGGCACGGACGCCTGGCACCAGCCCGACGTGACCGGCCTGGCCGGGGCCCAGGACGCCTATTTCTGCACCGGCTTCGCCCCGGACCGGAACACCCCGGAAACGCGGGACTTCGTGCGCCGCTACCGGGAGCGCTTCGGCAAGGACCCGATCCTGAGCGACGCCATGGGCTACGACGCCATGCGCCTGCTCTTCCAGGCCGCGCGCAACGCGGGCGGAACCCAGCCGAGGATGCTGGCCGCCGCGCTCTCGTCCATCGAGAACTTCCAGGGCGTCACCGGAACCATCAGCTTCCACGGCTCGGGCGACCCGGAGCGCAGCGTGATCATCATGCGCGTGGACGAAGGCCGTGCCGTGTTCCACAAGGAGATCCCGCCCCATGAGTGAGACCGGGGGAAGCGGACTCTTCCGAAGCGCGAGCCTGACCGGCAGGCTGGTGCGCACCTACCTGCTGCTCTCGGCCCTGACCGTGCTCCTGGTGGCGGCGGCGGCCTACGAGGGCGGCAAGACGGCGCTGCGGACCCAGGCCCTGTCCAGGCTGGAGACCGTGGCCGCCCAGAAGGAGCGCTACCTGAATCTCTGGGTCGAGGACCGCAAGCGCGACCTCGTCCTGCTGGCCGCCGACCTGACCCTCAACAGCCGCCTGCCCATCTCCATCCCGGATCTGAACCAGGACCCGGCCGTGCTGCCGGAATACACGCGGCTCTCGATCTTCTTCGCCGCCGCCGTGGAGGCCCGGCCGGACCTCAGCGAAATCATGCTCCTCTCGCCCACGGGCGGCCGGGTCCTGGCCTCCTCCCGCCCGGCCGGCGTGGGCCGCTTCCGCACCACCTACAACTTCTACCTCAAGGGCCGCGAGGGCCTCTCGCTGCAGAGCGCCTATCCCTCGCCGGAATCGCTGCGGCCGGTGATGACCGTGTCCATGCCCCTGCGCGGTCAGGGCGGCGAGCTTCTGGGCGTGCTGGCCGAGCACCTCAACCTGGAGCGCCTGGACGCGATGGTCCGCGACCGCGCCGGACTGGGCGAGACGGGCGAGACCTATCTGGTGGACAGCTTCCACACCTTCGTCTCGGCCGAGATCATCGGCCGGAACGGCGGCCGGGGCCTGCACACCCCGGCCATCGACCTGGCCCTGTCCGGGACCAACGGCAAGGGGGCCTACGCCAACTACGCGGGCGTGCCGGTCATCGGCGTGTACCGCTGGCTGCCGGAATACCGCATGGCCCTGCTGGCCGAGATGAGCCAGGCCGAGGCCTTCGATCCGGCCCGGCGGCTGGCCGGACAGATCATCGCCGTGGGGGCCCTGGCCGCGCTCGCGCTGGCCCTGGGCGTGCGCCTGCTCTCCCGGCGCCTGGCCCGGCCCGTGCTGGAAGTCACCCGGGCGGCCCAGGCCGTGGCCGACGGCGACCTCTCGGCCCGCGCCCCGGTGCTGACCCACGACGAGCTGGGCAGCCTGGCCCGGGCCTTCAACAAGATGGCCGAGGACATCCAGGACCTCTACGCCCAGCTCAACCGCCAGATCATGGAACGCACGGCCATCCTCCAGCACGCCCGCGACGGCATCGCCGTGGTGGACCGCCGGGGCGACGTCCACTACGTGAGCCCGGGCATGGAGCGCCTGTTCGGCATGAAGGCCCACGACATCACCAGCATCCGCGAGTGGCTGGACCAGGCCATCCCCGGCGAGGCCGAGCGCCGGACGCTGCTGGCGGCATGGCTCCAGGACGCCGAGACGCCCGAGCCGCCCGAACGGATCATCCACTTCCGCGGCGCCGGGGAGGAGAGCCGCTGGGCCCGCTTCCACATGGCCCACATGCCCGACGGCAGGCTCGTCATGACCGCCCAGGACATCACCGAGATGAAGGCCTCCGAGGCCCGCGCCCGGCACATGGCCCTGCACGACCCGCTCACCGGCCTGCCCAACCGCCAGCTCTTCGTGGACCGCCTGGCCCAGGCCCTCAAGCACTCGCGGCGCACCGGCCTGCACATGGCCCTGCTCTACCTCGACCTGGACCGCTTCAAGGCCATGAACGACACCCACGGCCACCAGTTCGGGGACGCCGTGCTGCGCGAGGCGGCCACGCGCCTCGCTTCCTGCGTGCGCGAGTCCGACACCGTGGCCCGCATCGGCGGCGACGAGTTCGTGGTCGTGCTCTCCGACCTCGCCGAACCGGCCAACGCCGCCGCCGTGGCGGCCAAGATCCGCGAGGCCCTGCTGGCCCCGGACCTGCCCGGCGGCCTCTACCTCGCCGGGGTCAGCATCGGCATCGCCGTGTCCCCGCGCGACGGCCGCGACCAAGACAGCCTGCTCTCGGCCGCGGACCGCGCCATGTACGTGGTCAAGCGCCGGGGCGGCAACGGCTACACCTTCGCCTCGGCCCCGGAAGACGCCTGAATCGGCCGACGCCCCTTGCGCTTTTCCCGCTCCGGCCGTAACCCTATGCCCATGAACACACTGGGCGAGGCCGCCACCCGGGCGGCGAAAGACATCCTCAAGCGTTGCGACTCCTGCACCATCTGCACCAAGGACTGCCCGCTGCTCAAGGAGCGCGGCATGCCCCACGACCTGGCCCGCGACGCCCTCACCGGCAAGCTGGACCCGGCCATCCCCTTCCTCTGCTCCCTCTGCGGCCTGTGCAGCGCGGCCTGTCCGCGCAAGGCCGACCCCTCCGGGTTCATGGCCCTGCTGCGGGCCGAGTACGCCGCCTCCGGGGCCTATTCCCTGGAGCCCTTCGCCGCCTATCTGGAAAACGAGTCCCGGCTCCTGAGCCGGAACCACACCTTCCTGGCCTCGCCTCCGGGCGCGCGCCGGGGCTTCCTGCCCGGCTGCGGCCTCTCCGGCTCCCGGCCCGAAACGGCCTGGAAGACCTACGAGATGCTCGACGCCGCCGAGCCCACGGCCTTTCTCCTGGCCTGCTGCTCCCGGCCCTCGCGCACGGCGGGGCTGCGCGCGGTCGCCGACGAGCGCGCCCGCGACCTGGCCGGACGCATCGCGGCCCTGGGCCTGGAGGAGGTCCTGACCCCCTGCCCCGGCTGCCGGGAGATGCTCCGCTCCGTGGAGCCGCCCTTCGCCGTGAACACGGTCTACGAAGCCCTGGCCCCGGAGGCCGACGAGCGCGAGCAGGACCCGGACAAGGAATCCCTGGACATCGCCGTGCAGGACTCCTGCGTCTGGCGTCTGGACAAGCCCGTGCACCGGGCCGTGCGCGACCTGGTCTGGGGCTCGGGCCACGCCGTGTCCGAGATGAACCACGCCTGGTACCGCACCACCTGCTGCGGCGCGGGCGGACGGGCCGACCTGGCCGGGAGCCCCCTGCCCGAATTCTGGCGCGCACAGCGCCTGGAGGAGGCCGAGAACCGGCCCATCGCCACGACCTGCACCGGCTGCGCGCGCAGCCTGGGCCCGCGCCACCCCACGGTGCACGTCCTGGATCTCTACCTGGGGGCCGATCCGCTGCATCCGCCCGCGTTCCTCGAAGGCCGCCGGGCCCACGCCGCGCGCCTGGAGCTGAAGCGCGCGGCCCGCCGGCATTTCCGCAAGCTTCTCCAGGGCGCATGAGCCGGGAGTTTCCGCGTTCCATCCCGGCGTCCGCGCCCCTGGTCCTGGCCTGCGCGATCCTGCCCCTGACCCTGGCGGGGATTCAGGCGGTCCTGGGCCGTGCGCCCCGCCTCTGGGCCGTGGAGCCCGCCGCCTGGTTCGCCCTGGCCTGGCTGGGCGCGCTGCCCGTGCTGCGGGGCGCCCGGCGCTCGGCCGCGCGGACCATCGGCGCGGCCCTGGTCCTTGGGCTGGGCGCCGTGGCCCTGTTCCTCTACGCCGGTCCCGCGTTGCGGGCCCTCTCGCCGTCCCCGGCCTGGCTCCCGGAGCTGGCCCCTCCGGCCTTCCTGCTCCTGGCCTGGCTCTGGGCCTCCACCTTCGGGCCGCCCTCGCGGCGGGCCTTCCTGGCCTGGGGCGGGGTCCTCGGCCTGCTGCGCTGCCTGGAGCTGGGCCTGAACCTGGCCGTGCTGGACCGCCCGCCCCTGGCGAGCGTCCTGGGCTGCCCGGACAGCCTGGCCTGCGTGCTCGTTTTCTGTCTCTGCGCCGCCCTCTCCGCCCGGGGCGAGGACCGGCCCGGCCGCGCCGGGCTCTGGCTGTTCGCCATCCTGCCGGGGCTGGCGGCCTGTTTTTCGGCCCTGGCCCTGTTCACGGCGGGCTGGTGTCTGCTCTTCTTCGGCCCGGGCCGCCCGCGGCTGCGCATCCCGCTGTTCGTCCTCTGCCTGATCCTGACCGCCGGGGCCCTGATCCTGCCCCTGGACCAGCACACCGTGCTCACCCGCCTGGAGCAGTCCCGCCAATGGCTGGCCGTGTTCCAGGCCCTCGGCGAGAGTCCCGGGGCCTGGCTCGCGGGCCTGCCCCTGGACCGGGCCCTGCCCCAGGACGCCTCCCCGGACCTGCTCTCCCTGCTCCAGGCCATCGGCCGCGCCCCGGCCATGCGCCTGTCCGAGCTGCACGCCTTCTGGCCCCGCGTCATCGCCTCCTGGGGCCTGCCCGGACCCCTGCTCCTGCTGGTCCTCCTGGCCGTGCCCGTGCTGCGCCGTCCCACGGCCTTCGGGGCCGGGGCCTACGCGGCCTGCCTGAGCCTGGGCCTGACCACCCCCCTGTTCCACTCCGGCAACGCGGCCGTGGTCCTGGTCCTGGCCCTGGCGAGCGCGTCCCGCGTCGATTCCCGGGACGCGGCCGATTATGATTCTAACGCGCCGCTGGTAGCGCTGGACGGCCGGAACGCTCCCGAGTAAAAAGCCTTCCAGCCCAGGAGGCTTTCATGACGATCCAATCCCGCATCCTCACGGCCATCGCCGGTCTCTTCCTTCTGCTCTGCGCCCAGTCCGCCGCCGACTTCCTGGACGCGGGCCCGGCCGCGGAGGCCGTGATCCTGGGCCTGGGGGCCCTGCTCGCGGCCTTCGCCATGATCCAGACCAGAAACAAGCTCGCCGCCCCCCTGGCGGCCATCCACCGCTACGCCCAGGCCGTGCGCCGGGGCGAGGAGACCGAGCTCGCCGGGAACTTCTCCCTGGAGATGGGCGAGGTCCACGCGGCCCTCAAGGACATGGTCGCGCACCTCAAATCCGTGACCCAGGAATGCCGCCTGAGCGAGGCCGAGGCCGGACGCCAAACCAAGGCCGCCCAGGAGGCCCTGGACAAGGCCCGCGCCGACGAGGCCGAGATCGGCCGCCTGCTCTCGGGCATGAACGAGGCCGCGGGCAAGGCCAAGGCCGTGTCCGAGAAGATCTTCGCGGCCATCGGCGAGCTCACCGACCGGGTGCACGAGGTGAGCCGGGGCGTGGACGTCCAGCGCGACCGCATGACCGAGACGGCCACGGCCATGGAGGAGATGACCGGCTCCATCGCCGAGGTGGCCCGCAACGCCCGGGGCGCGGCCGAGAGCGCCGACCACTCCAAGCGCAACGCCTCCACCGGCGCGGCGGGCGTGCGCCGGGCCGTGGACTCCATCGAGCGCGTGCGCGACCGCATCCTGACCCTCAAGGAGACCATGGCCCAGCTCGGCCGGCAGGCCGAGGGCATCGGCAAGGTCATCACGGTGATCAACGAGATCGCGGACCAGACCAACCTCCTGGCCCTGAACGCGGCCATCGAGGCCGCCCGCGCGGGCGAGGCCGGGCGAGGCTTCGCCGTGGTCGCCGACGAGGTCCGCAAGCTGGCCGAAAAGACCATGACCGCCACCAAGGAGGTCGGCGAGGCCGTGCAGCGCATCCAGGCCGGGGCCCAGAAAAACGTCCAGGCCGTGGAGGCCGCCGCCGGGGACATCGTGGAAAGCTCCCGCGAGGCCACCCAGTCCGGGGCCTTCATGGAGGAGATCGTGGGCCTCGTGGACGACACGGCCCTCCAGGCCTCGTCCATCGCCGCGGCCTCGGGCCAGCAGTCCAGCGTGGGCGAGGAGATCAACCGGGCCGTGAGCGAGGTCACGCGCGTGGCCCAGGACACGGCCCAGGGCATGGCCCAGTCGGCCCACGCCCTGGTGGAGGTCTCGGGACTGGTCGAGGAGCTGGACATGGTCATCCAGGGCATGGCCAAGGGCAAGCTCGACGGGGCCCTCGGCTCCGACCGACTGGTGGACTGGACCCCCGAACTGTCCGTGAACATCGGGCTCATCGACGGCCACCACAAGGCCCTGGTGGACCTCATCAACGAGCTGCACCAGGCCATGCGCCGGCGCAGCTCCGAGAAGGTCATGCTGGACGTGGTGGACCGGCTCAAAAAGTACGCCATCAAGCACTTCAAGGCCGAAGAAGAACTTTTCGCCCGCCACGGCTACCCCGAGGCCGCCCGCCACGCGGAAATCCACCGCAAGTTCGAGGCCAAGGTCCAGGAATTCGAGGACGGCCTCAAGAGCGGCGCCGCCAAGGTGACCATGGACGTCATGCGTTTCCTCAAGGACTGGCTCGTGGGCCACATCATGGGCACGGACAAGAAGTACGCCCCGTTCCTCAACTCCAAGGGCGTGAAGTAGGCGACGCCTCCGGCGGCCCCTGGACCCCTTTCAGCGGGGGCGGTCCCGGGCGTGCCCGGGACCGCCCCCGCGTCGTTTGTCGCCAAGACCCCGTCAAGATGCTTTTTCGCTGCAATCAGCCGCTTTTTCGCTGTCTTTCTTCACCTGGCCCAAAAACCGACCTCATGCTTCGTTGAAAACATACAGGAGGCATAATATGGTTCATGACAGAGAAGGACGGCGGCTGTGGATTCAATCCGAGACCGGAGAATTCGAACCCGTGGAATCCCAGGCGGGTCTCGTGGAGCGGAAACGCGGCCACGGCGAGCCGGACTGGTGGGTGGTAGCCAAGGAGCCGGACTGGACTCCCCCCGGAAGATGGGGCAGGGACGTGTTCGTGGCCGGCGCTCCGGCGGCCACGGGCGCGCACGTGAAGCCCAATGATGCTCACTTCAGCCAATGACAGCAGCCACGGAAAGAACTCCTTGCATTACAAGGACAAAGCTGTTGACTTGCGGGGAAATCACATCACGAAAGACAAGTTGAGGGAACTCGCTGCTGAAATTCAAAAAAACTCGGCAGGGACTACGACGTATTGCCGGAAGAAAAATACGAACTGGATAAAAAGGGGAACGTCATCGACGTGAGCCACATTCACATCGAATACGATCCCAAGCCGAAGAAAAGGAAAGAGTGATGCCCCGCGTTCTGCTCCTCCTCGTCCTGTTTGTGTTGGCCGGAGCCGTTCCGCTCCGGGCGGACGACTCCCAGCTGGCTGGGTATTACCACACTGCGGTACCCACGGAATGGCGCCAGGAGCTCTTTCTCCTGGACCAGGACAACATCTGTTTCATCATGACCGAGAATTGGCTCCCGGGAGAGTCGGACAAGAGCGATATCCGATACGTCTCCTGCACCTGGCGCGAGGTGAACGACCGCGTGGCCTTGGAGCATGACGGCATGTTGGAGGTGCTGGAGCCCGGAGTCTGGGACCAGGACGAGGTGGAGCCCTATGGCCCCATGCGCGGCCTGCAACGCATCTCGCCCGACGATCCCCGCTCCAAAATCTCGTCCGCCACGTTCTGGAGGAGCGAATGAAGCGTCTCACGCTGATCCTCGGACTGATCCTGGCGCTCGCCCGACCATGCCTGGCCGAGGAACCGGGCATCGCCGGAGAATACCGCAATGGTGATTACCGGGCCTTGACGCGCACCATCGCCCTGGCCGAGAACAGCGACAAGTTCCTGCTCCTGCTGTTCACGCCTCCACACGACCTCAAGCTTCATGCGGGCACATGGTCCTTTGACGGCCGCAAGACGCTCATCCTGCGGTACAGGGGCGTCACTGAAACCTTTGCGCTGGAGGAGTTTCCCCTGCCCAAGGGCAATGGCCCCCAGGGCCGGTCCTTGGGCCTGCGGCGCGTGGGCGAGGCTCCGGCCGACAGCCTATTGACCGGGGACGTGTTCTGGAAACAGCCGGAGGGCAAATTTCTCCGGCCCGCCGGACGCTGAAGCACATGACCACACCAGCTGGAAGGACCGCTTCTGACTCCAGAAAGCCCACCATGCCCATTTTCGTGTTCGAGAATGACTTCATGTGGGTATTTCCGGTGCAGAGGGACGCGGAGGTCGACCTGGAATGCTACGACGTGCTTGACGGCGCGTATGTCGCCTTCGACGCCCAGGGGCGGAAGCTCCGGCTGGACTGTGCCGAAGAAAGCGCTCCTCTGTTCATGAGCCTGGCCGAGGAGGAGCCGACCCATGCCGAGGACTTGCGCCGGCGAATTCTCCTGCACCTGGAGGAGTACAGCAAGATTCCCGCTCCCGAGGACACCTCTCTTGCAGCGCTGGTAGACCACTGCCTGGCCTTCAAAATCTCCGTCACCACGTTCAAACGCCCGGACGGACCCCTGAGACGGCGGCTGTTCCGCTGGTTCCTCTCCCTGTTCGGCGTCTCTCCCCGGAGCAAGGAGGAGTGATGCCGGGAGCACGCCCGGAAAATGCGCGGCCCCTCCGTCTCTCGCTGGAAGAGCGGCGGGGCCGCTTCCCAAATCCGGCTCGTGGCCGCGGCATGGGCCTGGATAATACTCTCCGTTCCTCAACTCCTGGCGCGGGAAAAGACGCGGCCATTGGAAGATGACGCATGGCGAAACACGTTGAAGCGGTCGCTTCTGACTCCAGAAAGCCCACGCTGCCCATTTTTGTGTTCGGGGACAGCAACATGGACGTGTTTCCAGAGTTCAAGGAAGCGGAGACCTATCTGGAGTGCTACGACGTGCTTGATGACGCGTATGTCGCCTTCGACGCCCAGGGACGAAAACTCCAGTTGGACTGTGCCGAGGTGACCGCGCCCCTGGCCATCAGCCTGGCCGAGGAGGAGCCGACCCATGCCGAGGACTTGCGCGCGCTCATCATCCATGACCTGAAGGAATACAGCGACATTCCCCTTCCCGAGGACACCACCCTGGAGGGGCTGGTGGCTCACTGCCTGGCCTTCAGGATCGCCGTCATCCCCTATGTGCACCCGGACGGACCCCTGAGACGGCGGCTGTTCCGCTGGTTCCTCTCCCTGTTCGGCGTCTCCCCCCGCGCGGACAAGGGCTGAGGGAGGCTCCGGGCGCGGAGAATCCCCGCGTTCCGGCATCCCCCGGCCGGAGCCGTTGCTTCCATCCGCGATTTGGCGTTATCCTGGGCGCGCGGGAGCACAAGCCGTCCGGCATCGCCTTCGAGGCGGCCAGTCCCCCGGCCGGACGGCGGAACCCCCGTGGAGCCATGTCCCAGGAATTCATCGCGGGCCTGGACTGCGGCTCGGTGAGCGTGAAGCTCGCCGTGCTCGACGCCCAGGGCCGTTTGCTGCACTCGGTATACGCCCGCCACAAGGGCCGCCCGACGGCCTGCGCCGCCGCCATGCTGACCCGCGCCCTGGAACGCTTCCCGGGCCTGGCCCTGGCCGTCACCGGAGGCCCGGGCAAGCTCGTGGCCGAAACCCTCGGCGCGCCCCACGTGAGCGAGCTGGCCGCCGTGGCCCTGGGCGCGGAGACCCTTTCCCCGGGCGCGCGCTGCGTGCTGGAGATGGGCGGCGAGGACTCCAAGCTGCTCCTGCTCCGGCCCGGGCCGCGCGGCCCGGTGATCCGCGACTTCGCCCTCAACTCGGTCTGCGCCGCCGGCACCGGGGCCTTCCTGGACCAGCAGGCCGAGCGCATGCGCCTCTCCCTGGAGGACTTCGCGGCCCTGGCCCTGGCCTCCAGGCGTCCGGCGCGCATCGCGGGCCGCTGCTCGGTCTTCGCCAAGTCCGACATGATCCACCTCCAACAGGTGGCCACGCCCCTGGCCGACATCGCGGCCGGGCTCTGCGCCGCCGTGGCCCGCAACTTCCGGGGCTCCATCGTGCGCGGCCGGGAGCTGCCCGGCCCGGCGGTCCTGGTGGGCGGCGTGGCCCTGAACGCCGGGGTGGCCGAGGCCTTCCGCCGCGTGCTCGACCTGCCGGACCTCGTGGTGCCGCCCCTGCCCGCCCAGGCCGGGGCCCTGGGCGCGGCCCGCAAGGCCCTGGAAGAGGAACTCTCCGCGCCCTGCGACCCGGCGGCCCTGGAGCGGCTCGCGGCCGTGCGCCTGGAGGGCGGCGGCTCCCGGCCGCCCCTGGCCGAACGGGCGATCATGGAGCGGCATCTCGTGCCCGAGGCCCCGCTCGCCCCCCTGCCGGACCGGGGCCGCGCCCCCGTGTACCTGGGCATCGACGTGGGCTCCATCTCCACCAACCTGGCCCTGGTGGACGAGGAAGGCCGACTGGTGGCCAAGCGCTACCTGCGCACCGCCTCGCGGCCCATCGAGGCCGTGCTGCGCGGGCTCGGGGAGCTGGGGGCCGAGGTGGGCGGCCGAGTGGAGGTGCGCGGGGTCGGGACCACCGGTTCCGGCCGGGCCATGACCGGCGACCTCGTGCGCGCGGACGTGGTCAAGAACGAGATCACGGCCCAGGCCCGGGCCGCCGTGTTCATGGACCCGGAGGTGGACACGGTCTTCGAGATCGGCGGCCAGGACTCCAAGTACATTTCCATCCGCGACGGCCGGGTGCGCGACTTCGAGATGAACCGCGCCTGCGCCGCCGGAACCGGCTCGTTCCTGGAGGAGCAGGCCGAACGCCTGGGCGTGCCGGTCAAGGACCGCTTCCAGGAACTGGCCCTGGCGGCCGAGGCCCCGCGCGACCTGGGCGAGCGCTGCACCGTGTTCATGGAGAGCTCCCTGGCCTCCCAGCTCCAGCGCGGCGCGGGCCGCGACGACCTGCTGGCCGGGCTGGCCTACTCCATCGTGCAGAACTACGTGAGCCGCGTGGTGGGAACCCGGCCCATCGGGCGGCGCATCCTGTTCCAGGGCGGCACGGCCTTCAACAAGGCGGTGGCCGCGGCCTTCGAGAGGCATCTCGGCCGGGAGATCGTGGTGCCCCCGCACCACGACGTCACCGGGGCCATCGGCATGGCCCTCATCGCCCGCGACCACATGGCCGCCACGGGCGGGCCCTCGCGCTTCCGGGGCTTCGACCTGGCCCGGCTGAACTACGAGGTGGACTCCTTCACCTGCGACGGCTGCGAGAACTCCTGCGAAATCAACCGGCTGCGCCTGGAGGGCGAGGAGCGGCCCCTGTTCTTCGGCGGCCGCTGCGAGAAGTACGACGAGCGCCGCAAGGCCCCGGAGGGCCTGCCGGACCTCTTCGCCTTCCGCGAGCAGGCCCTGTTCCAGGCCCAGCGCGAGCGCGCCGAGGCCCGGGCCGGTTCCGGCCGCGAGGCCCCGCGCGGCCGCGTCGGCCTGCCCCTGGCCTTCCTGGCCCACGACCTCCTGCCGTTCTATTCCACCCTGCTCTGGGAGCTGGGCTTCGAACCCGTGACCACGGGCCGCACCACCCGGAACATGGTCCGCCTGGGCGGACGGGCCCTGGCCGCCGACACCTGCCACCCGGTCAAGGCCGCCTTCGGCCACTGCCTGGAGCTGGCCGCCCAGGGCCTGCCCGCGATCTTCGCGCCCTGCGTGGTCAATCTCGCCGGTCCGGGCGAGCCCGCGCGGCTGCCCTGCCCCCTGACCCAGAGCTTCCCCTTCCTCCTGGCCTCCCGGCTGCGCGCCGAGGGCCGCGACACGCGCGTCCTGGCCCCGGTGATCCAGGCCGATCACGGCCGGACCTTCCTGCTCCGTTCCCTGCGGGAGGCCTTCGACGGATATGGGGTGAGCGCGCGGGAGATGGACAAGGCCCTGGATGCCGCCTGGGCCGCCCAGGGCCGCTTCGAAACCGCGCTGCGCGAACGCGGCCGCCAATTCCTGGAATCCCTGGACCGCCCGGCCGTGGTCCTGCTGGGCCGGGCCTACAACGCCTTCGACCCGGGCCTGAACCTGGACCTGCCGCGCAAGCTGGCCGCCCTGGGCGTGGCCGCGCTGCCCCAGGACATGCTCCCGGCCGAGGACGAGGAGGGCCTGGAGGGCATGTACTGGCGTTCGGGCCGGAACATCCTCCGCGCCGCCCGCTTCGTGCGCAACCACCCGAGGCTCTTCGCCCTGCGCATCGGCAGCTTCTCCTGCGGCCCGGACTCCTTCATCGACAAGGGCCTGGACCGCGAGATGGCGGGCAAGCCCATGCTCTCCCTGGAGATCGACGAGCACACCGCCGACGCGGGCCTGCTCACCCGCTGCGAGGCCTTCCTGGACAGCATCGCGGACCTGCCCCCGCCCGCGCGCCTGGCCCGGCCCAAGCCCCGCAAGCGCCGCCCGGACCTCAAGTCCCGCGTGCTCTACGGCCCGCGCATGTCCGACCACTGCCTGGGGCTGGCCGCCGCCTTCCGCTCCTGCGGCATCGAATCCCAGGTCCTGCCCGAGACCGGACCCGAGGCCATGCGCCTGGCCGCCTCCTACGTCTCGGGCAAGGAGTGCTACCCCTGCGCCGTGACCACCGGCGACCTCCTGCTCAAGGTCCTGGCCCCGGACTTCGACCCCGAGCGCGCGGCCTTCTTCATGCCCGGGGGCACCGGCCCCTGCCGCTTCGGCCAATACTCCGCGCACCACCGGCTCGTGCTGGAGATGGCCGGGGCCGGGGACGTGCCGGTCTACTCCCCGGTGCAGGACCGCAGCCTCTACCGGGAGCTGGCCGAGGCCGGGACGCGCTTCGCCCGCCGGGCCTGGGAGGCCGTGGTCGGCTACGACCTGCTCCAGCACTGCCTGCACCACGTGCGGCCCCACGAGCTGGACCCCGGCGCCTCCGACCGGCTCTACGCCTCGGCCTCGGCCGGGCTCGAACGCCACCTGGCCGACCCCTCCAAGGACATCGCCGCCTTCATGGCCCAGGTCCGGGGGGCCTTCGCGCGCATCCCCCGCCGCCGCGAACCCCGGCCCCGCGTGCTCCTGGCCGGGGAGATCTTCGTGCGCCACAACCGGTTCTCCAACGAGGACCTCGTGCGGCGCATCGAGGCCCTGGGCGGCGAAGTCGTCCTGGCCCCCTTCGGCGAGTGGGTGCGCTACGTGACCTACATCGCCGTGCGCGAGGCCCGGCGCTCCCGCGACTTGGCCGGATTCCTCAAGCTCTCCCTGCGCCGCAAGGTCCAGGACTCCACCACCCGCCGCCTGGAAACCGCCCTGGGCGACCTGGCCGGGCACGAGCCGGACGTGGAGCGCGTCCTGGCCCTGGCCGCCGAATACCTGCCCGAGGACGTGCGCGGCGAGGCCGTGCTGACCATCGGCGCGGCCCTGGAGGCCGCCCCCCGCGTGGCCGGAGTGGTCAACGCCATGCCCTTCGGCTGCATGCCCGGGACCATCTCCGCCGCCCTCCTGCGCGAGGCCTCCGGCAAGCTCGACCTGCCGGTGATCTCCCTGCCCTTCGACGGCACCCCCCACCCCGCCTCGGCCCTGACCCTGGAAGCCTTCATGGAGCAGTGCCGCGCGCGGGGCTGAAGCGGGGAGCGGGAATGCCTCCGGCGGCCGGGGCTCCGCCCCGGACCCGCCAGGGGCCGGTGGCCCCTGGACCCCCAACGGTCGAGGCGGTTTTCAGGGCGCTGCGCGCCCTGAAAACCGCCTCGACGGCTCGGCCCGAAGCCGGGAGCCTCTTCAGCGAAAGACCGAAAGCCTCTTGTGCCTTTCCATGGTCCGGCGAAGCCGGTTAGAGTTTGGATTTGAGGACGATGTCCGTGATGGGGCCGCGCGAACGTTCGCCCTTGAGCACCATGTGGGCGTAGTTGCGGTAGCCCTTGAGTTTCTTCACCACCCAGTTGAGGCCGTTGTTGGACTCGTTGAGGTAGGGGTTGTCCACCTGGCGGGTGTCGCCCAGGCAGATGCACTTCACGTTCTCGCCCATGCGGGTGAGCAGGGCCCGGGTCTCGTTGCGCGAGAGGTTCTGCATCTCGTCCACGATGACCACGGCGTTCTCCACGTTCATGCCCCGGATGTAGGCGATGGGCTGGATTTCGAACTTCTTGGGGTTCAGGCGCAGGCTCTCGGCGTCCGGGGTCATGAAGATGCGGTTGGCCGGACGCATCTCGTGGAGCTTCACGAGCAGGTCGTGGATGTAGCGCACGTAGGGGAGCATCTTCTCCTCCACGTCGCCGGGCAGGTAGCCCATCTTGGCCCCGATCTCCCAGACCGGCTTGACCAGGTAGATCTTGCGGTAGGGGTTGTCCTTCTGCTCCAGCACGAGGTAGAGCGCGGCGGCCAGGGCCAGGAAGGTCTTGCCGTAGCCCGCCTCGGACTGGAGCGAGACGAGGTCGATGTCCGGGTGGAGCATGATCTCCAGGGCCAGGTTCTGGTACACGCTGCGCGGCCGGACTCCCCAGATCTCGTGCTGGTAGCCCACGGCCTTGGGGCCTTCGGGGCCGAGGAAGACCGGCGTGCCCTGCTCCCAGCGGAAGCTGTTGGGCACGGGCTCCTCGCCGTCCTCCACGAAGCCGGTGTAGAGCTGGGACTCGGACTGGAAGGGCACGGAGTCGCGGTATCCCTCGCAGGCGATGCCGTAGACCCGGGCCTTGAGCTGGAGGATGCGGTCGTTGGTGATGAGGATCGGATCCTCGACGTTCTGCTTGAGGATTTCCTTGAGGATGCGGTCGTCGTAGATCTCATCCTCCAGACCCAGGGCCACGTCGGGAGGAAAGATGCGGACCTTGTCGTCCTCGAGGATGGCGTGCACGGCCTGGCTGACCACATGGCCCACGCGCGGGTCGCGCTTGAGCTTGTCCAGTTCGGCCAGGACCGTGTAGGGGACGTGGATGTTGTTTTCTTCGCCGTTGCGCAGACCGGCGATGCACTTCGGGTTTTCGATCAGGACGTTGGTATCGAGAATGAAGTTTTTCGACGCCATAGGCTCCCTTGCGCTTCTTTCGAGGTTCTCACGCGAAGGCGTCCGTTTGATCCGCGAATTTCAAGGAACGATGCCGGGGCTTTGCACTCACCTCCCAGGACGGGCGGGAACCGCTCCGCTCAGTTGTTAAACATTCTCTAAACTTTTCCCGGCCTGGGGTCCATCACAAAGCGCGGCGGAGAGGTGACGATTGGGCGACGAAGGGGCGGCGGAGCGCCCCCGGCCCGGCCGCCCGCGATTGGGGCCGTTTCCCGACGGGGCTTGCCCCCTCCCGGGTTTCACGCTATGCAGGCTCTTCCACACCGGAGAGATCAGGAACCACATGACGGACGAGACCAAAAAGGGTCCCTTCCGCCGGGCCGGAGGGCCGGGCGGCGAGGGCGTCTTTGAAAAGCGGCTGGGCGAGATCAAGGAACTGGACGGCAGGATCCTGGAGCTTTTGGCCAGGCGGGCGGCGCTCCTGGGCCGCGAGACCGCCTGGAGGCGCTCGCGGGGCAAGCCGTCCACGGACCCGGGCCTGGAGAAACAGGTCTGGGCTTCCTGGGAGGAGGCCGCCCGAAGCCACGGCCTGGACATCAAACTCCTGCGCCAGCTCTTCGGCGTGGTCAATTTCTTCGGGCGCGGCCCGATGAAGACCTCCCGCAAGCAGTCCGACCCCTTCGGCCTGGCCCCGCGCCAGGTGCCCGTGGATCTGGACCTGCCCGCGCCGCGCTCCCTGGACGCGGCCCGCATGTGGGCCCTCATGGCCGCGGCCACCGGCCGTCCCTTGAGCCTGTCCCAGGCCGTGCTCAACGATCCCCTGGTGGAGTTGGTCAAGGCCCTGAACCAGGCCGGGGCGCGCCTGTCCTGGAACGACGAAGGCCTGGAGGCCGCCGCCGGACAGGCCCCGCTGGCCTTCGAGGACAAGCTCATCTTCGCGGGCGAGACCCCGTTCACCTTCTTCGCCCTGCTGGCCCAGGCCATCCGCGGCGCGGGCCGCTGCAAGTTCGCCGGAGGCCCGGAGCTCAAGATGCTGGACGTGGGTCCGCTGAACCGCGTGCTGCCCGCCCTGGGCGCCCGGCTCATCAGCCTGAACCCCCACGCCCCGGGCCTGCCCGTGCGCCTGGAATGCGGCGGGGACATGGACAATTCCGTGGACCTGCCGGACGAGCTTCCGGCGGGCTTCGCCGCCGCCCTGGCCCTCTCGGCCTGGGCCTTCCCGCGCGGCCTGACCCTGCGCTTCCGGCCCGGCTCCCCGGCCGCCGACGACCTGGACGGGGCCGTGTCCGTGCTGAACGCCTGCGGCATCGCCGCCAGGATGGAATCCGGGCGCTGCCTCGTGCCCCCGGGCGAGCCCAAGCTCCCGGCCCGGCCCGAGCTGCCGCCGGACCCGGTGCTCTGCGCCTATCTTCTGGCCATGCCCGCCTTCGCCGGAGGCCGGGCCCGCCTGAGCGGCCCCTGGAAGGCCGAGGCCCCGCTGGGCGGCGTCCTGGACCAGGGCCTGACCGCCCTGGGCCTGGGCCTGACCGTGGAGAACGGCGCCCTGGTCTCGGCCAAGGGCGCCCCGGACGGCCGCCCCGACGTGGACTTCGGCCGCCGCGCCGAATTGTTCCCCCTGGCCCTGGTGCTCGGACTGGCCTCCGAGCGGCCCTGCCGCCTGACCGCCCCGGCGGACCTGGACGCCCTGGGGCAGGCGGCCGAGATGCTCGAACGCCTGGGGGCCTCCTTCGAAATCGAGAACGGGGCCGTGCTGCTCAGCCCGGGCAGGCTTTCCTGGAGCGACTCCTACGCCGCGCCGGGCCCCTACTGCATCCTGGCCCTGGCCCTGGCCGCCTGGCTGCGGCCCGGCATCGCCGTGGACAACCCCGGCGAGCTGACGGCGGTCTGGCCGCGCTTCTGGAACCTCTACAACGCCTTGCCCACGGGCCGCTCGGCCGAGCCCGCGCGCACGGAGCGGACCAAGGATGAGCCAAAGAAACCCCGACGAATCCGTGTGCGCGGAAATAGCGATTCTTGAGGCCGAGATCGCCGGGTTCGAGCGGGAGCTGGAGGACTGCCGGAAACGCGAGCAGGACTTCCGCCGCCGCGAGGACCCGGCCCAGGACCTGTTTTTCGCCTCCGAGATCTTCGAGCTGACCCGCGAGCGCCTGCGGCTCGAAGTGGAGATCGACCTGCGACGCAAGAAGATCCGCCGCCGCCGGCTGGGCTATGGCGACGCCCCGGCCGTGGCGCCCAGCGGCGGATTCCCGTTCTGACCGCACCCCCTGGAGGACGCACGTGGCCCGCAACCTGACCCAGAAGATCATCGCCGCCCATCTCGTGGACGGAACCATGACCCCCGGTTCCGAGATCGCCCTGCGGATCGACCAGACCCTGACCCAGGACGCCACCGGCACCATGGCCTGGCTCCAGTTCGAGGCCATCGGCATCGAGCGGGTCAAGACCGAGCTGTCCGTGTCCTACGTGGACCACAACACGCTCCAGATGGGCTTCCGCAACCCCGACGACCACCGCTACCTGCGCAGCGCGGCGGCCCGCTTCGGCGCGGTCTTCTCGCCTCCGGGCACGGGCATCTGCCACCAGCTCCACCTGGAGAACTTCGCCCGGCCGGGCAGGACCCTGGTGGGCTCGGACTCCCACACCCCCACGGCGGGCGGCCTGTCCATGCTGGCCTTCGGCGCGGGAGGCCTGTCCGTGGCCCTGGCCATGGCCGGAGCGCCCTACGTCATCGCCATGCCCAAGGTGGTGCGCGTGCGCCTGGAGGGCAGGCTCACGGGCTGGGCCGCGGCCAAGGACGTGATCCTGCACCTGCTCGGCCTGCTCACGGTCAAGGGCGGGGTGGGCAAGGTCTTCGAGTTCTCCGGCCCCGGCGCGGCCTCGCTCACCGTGCCCGAGCGCGCCACGATCACGAACATGGGCGCGGAGCTGGGCGCGACCACCTCGGTCTTCGAGAGCGACGCCCGGACCCGCGACTTCCTGACCCGCATGGGCCGGGCCTCCCACTTCAAGCCCCTGGCCGCCGACACGGACGCCGCCTTCGACGACGAGGTCGTCATCGACCTGTCCAAGCTCGAACCCCTGGCCGCCTGCCCGCACATGCCGGACAGGGTGGTCACGGTGGCCTCCCTGGACGGCCTGGCCGTGGACCAGGTGGCCGTGGGCTCCTGCACGAACTCCTCCTACGCGGACCTGAAGACCGTGGCCCTGACCCTCAAGGGCAAGCGCGTGCCGCCCGCAACGGACCTGATGGTCTCCCCGGGCTCCAAGCAGGTGGTCAAGATGCTGGCCGCCGAGAAGCTCATCGAGCCCATGCTCGACGCCGGGGCGCGGATGCTGGAGTGCACCTGCGGGCCGTGCATCGGCATGGGCGGCTCGCCCGTGTCCGCGGGCGTGAGCGTGCGCACCTTCAACCGCAACTTCGAGGGCCGCAGCGGCACCCAGGACGCCAAGGTCTATCTGGTCAGCCCGCAGACCGCGGCCAACGTGGCCCTGCGCGGCGCGTTCACGGACCCGGCCAGCTGGGGCAAGGCCCCGCGCAAGCCCGCGCTGCCCAAGAAGGTCCCGAGCATCAGGAAGCTCTTCGTCTTCCCGCCCAAGGACGGCTCGGACGTGGAGATACTGCGCGGCCCGAACATCGCGCCCCTGACCAAGTTCGACGCCCTGCCCGCGACCATCGCCGGGCAGGTGGCGCTCAAGGTCGGCGACGACATCACCACGGACCACATCCTGCCCGCCGGAGCCCAGATCACGGCCCTGCGCTCGAACATCCCGGCCATCAGCGAATACATCTTCAGCCGGGTGGACGCGGACTTCGTGGGCCGGATCAAGAAACTCGGCGGCGGCTTCATCCTGGGCGGCGAGAACTACGGCCAGGGCTCCAGCCGCGAGCACGCGGCCCTGGGCCCCCGCCACCTGGGGGTCAAGGCCGTGATCGTCAAGTCCCTGGCGCGCATCCACCGGGCCAACCTGGTGAACTTCGGCATCCTGCCCCTGCTGCTCAAGAACAAGGCGGACTACGACGCCCTGGAGCAGGGCGCGGCCCTGACCATCAAGGCCTCGGAGCTGACGCCCGGCGGCGAGTTGGAGATCGTGGCCGACTCGGGACGCCGGATCACCGCGACAAATGATTTGACGGCCAAGGAACTGAATATTATCCAGGCTGGCGGACTGCTCAACGCGGCCCGCGCCCGGTCCTGACCGGACCAGCAACGCCTTCGGACCCCTGGAGTCGACATGCTCGATATCATGCGTCAACATGCCTCGGGATGGATCATCAAGATCCTTTTCGGCATCATCATCATCGTCTTCATCTTCTTCTTCGGCTCGGGCACCATGCACGAGAAGGGCGATCCGGTCATCGCCTACGTCAACGACCAGCCCATCCTGGCCCGCGACTTCCTGCGCGCCTACCAGGAGAGCACCGAGCGCGCCCGCCGCGAGAACCCGGACGCCGGGCGCGAGGACCTGCGTGACCCCCAGGCCAAGCAGCAGCTCCTGACCCAGATGGTCAACTCCATGCTCCTGCGCGAGGCCGCCGTGAACATGGACCTCTCGGCCAGCGCCACCGAGCTGCGCGCGGCCATCTCCCGCATGGAGGCCTTCCAGAACAAGGACGGGGCCTTTGATCCCGAGATCTACCGCCAGGTCCTGGCCGCCAACCACATGACCCCGGCGGTCTTCGAGCAGAGCCTGCGCGAGAACCTGCTCCTGGAGAAGGTCCGGGTCTACGTCTCCCTGCCCGCCCGCGCCGACGAGGCCCAGGCCAGGGAGCTCTTCCACTGGGCCCGCGAACAGGCCCGCGTGGAGTACCTCCTCTTCCCCCAGGCCGACTTCCTGGCCAAGGCCCAGGTGACGGACAAGCAGGTGGAGGAGTTCTACGAGCAGAACAAGGACAAGTTCCTGCGCCCGGCCCGGGCCGCCTTCCGCTACCTGGCCTTCACGCCCAAGACCCTGGCCCCGTTCCAGGAGGTCAAGGACGAGGACGTGCGCGCCTACTTCGACTCGCACCAGTCCACCTTCACCCGGCCCGAGGAGGTGCGCGTGCGCCACATCCTCCTCACGGTCGACCCCGCCGCCGGTCCGGCCGAGGCCCAGAAGGCCGAGGCCAGCATCCGCGCCCTGGCCGCCAAGGCCAAGGCCGGAGCCGACTTCGCGGATCTGGCCCGCCGCAACTCCCAGGACGCCGGCGCCGCCAACGGCGGCGACCTGGGCTGGTTCGGACGCGGGGCCATGGTCAAGCCCTTCGAGGACGCGGCCTTCGCCCTGAAGAAGGGCGAGATCTCCGAGCCCGTGCGCACGGAGTTCGGCTGGCACCTCATCCAGATGGAGGACCGCCACGAGGCCGGGCCCATGTCCTTCGACGAGGTCAAGGACCAGATCAAGCGCCAGCTCGCCGAGGACCGCGCCTCGGAGAAGATCTCCGACCTGCTCGACGCGGCCCTGGACCAGCTGGCCGCGGGCATGAAGATCGACAAGATCGCGGAGCAGGCGGGCCTGCCCCTGGCCCAGAGCGAACCGGCCACCCAGGACAACCTGGTGCAGTTCTTCGGCATGACGCCCGAGGCCGCGCGCACGCTCATGGACCTGGGCACGGAGATGAGCACCAAGACGCCCCTGGCCATCGAGGACGGCTACCTGCTGGCCGAGAAGATCCAGGACGAGCCCGAGGCCACCCTGCCCCTGGACGCGGTCAAGGACCAAGTCGTGCGAGTGCTCAAGGAGCGCGAGGCCGCCCGGCTGGCCGGGGAAAAGGCCCAGCAGACCCTGGACGCCCTGCGCGCGGGCAAGGCCGAGGACGTCCTCAAGTCCGTGCGCCTGAGCGAACCCTTCAACCGCTCCGGCTTCGTGCCCGGACTGGGCGGCAGCCCGGCCCTGGCCCAGGCCGTGTTCGCGGCCCCGGACAACGCCTGGCTGCCCCAGACCTTCCCCCTGGCCCAGGGCGTGGCGGTGGTCCGCCTCAAGGAGCGCATCGCCCCCTCGGACGCGGCCTGGGACAAGGAAAAGGCCTTCTGGGTCTCGACCATGAGCCAGCGCTACGGCGAGGAGCTGTTCCAGGCATTCCTCACCGACCTGCGCGCCAAGGCCAAGGTCCAGGTCATCCGCGCCGACCTGCTCAACTAGCCCTCCCCCCTGAAACGCCCGGCGGGGCCGTCCTCTGGACGGCCCCGCTTTCTTTTCGGCCCGGGCCCGGGCTCCGGCGGCCCTAATCCTCCCCGCCGATCTTCCGATAAGACTGCCACGGCGGGCGGCCATGCCGCCGGCGGACAGGGAACCCCGGGAGAGGGGGACGGCCCCGCCGCCGCCACGCCGAAGCACGAGGGGGGGAACGACCATGCTCGATACGCCTGATCCCGGACGAGGACGCCCGGACGCCCGCGACCACGACGCCGCCCTGCCGGACCGCGAGGCCCGCGCGGCGAGACTGCGCGACATCAAGGAACGCATCCGCGCCGGGGACTACACCCCGGACATCAAGGACGTGGCCTATCTCCTGGCCGCGATGATGACTCCGCGCTAGGCCTCCGCTCCACGCGCGGCGAGGCGGCGACTCCCGGGCCCATCCCCGGGCGTCGCCGCCTCGCCGTGTTCCGTCGCATCAAGATGAAGTCGGAAGCCTCCGGCGGACCGGGCATGGAAGGCCCGGCCGCCGGAAGCCCGTTTCCCGTCCTAGCCCGCGCGCAGGCGGTCCACCAGGGCCTTCAGCTCGGCGGCCAAGCGGGCCATGTCCTCCACGGCCCGGGCGGCCTCGACCATGCCCTGGGACGTCTCGGCGGTAATCCGGTTCACGTCCTCCACGGAACGGGTGATCTCCTCGCTGGCGGCGGACTGTTCCTCGCTGGCCGTGGCGATGGAGCGCACCTGATCGGCGGCCTCCTGAACCCGGGTGACGATGTTCGCCAGGGACTCGCCGGAGCGGTTCACCAGCCCGGTGGCCCGGTCCACGGCCTCCACGGCCTGGTCCACGCCCTGGCGGTTGTTCTCGGCGCCGCTCTGGATGGCCCGCACGGCCTCGCCCACCTCCTTGGTGGCGGTCATGGTCTTCTCGGCCAGCTTGCGCACCTCGTCGGCCACCACGGCGAAGCCCCGTCCGGCCTCGCCCGCGCGGGCGGCCTCGATGGCCGCGTTCAGCGCCAGAAGGTTGGTCTGATCCGCGATGTCGGTGATCACGCCCACGATGCGGCCGATGGCCTCGGCCTGCCCGGCCAGGTTGCCCATGTCCGCCTTGAGGTCGGCGGCCAGTTCGTGGACCCGGTTCATGGCCGACACCGAGTCGCGCACGATGCCCTCGCCCTCGGCGGCGGTCCTGCGGGTCTCCTCGGCCGCGGCCGCGGCCAGCTCGGCGTTGCGGGCCACCTCCATGACCGTGGAGTTCATCTGCTCCATGGCCGTGGCGGTTTCCTCGGTGCGGCGGCGCTGGGCGTCGGCGGACTCGGAGGTCACGCGGATCTGGGCGTTGAGCTGCTCCGAGGCGGACGACAGGCCGTTGACCGCCTCCTCGATGCTCGCGGCGGCGTCCAGCATGCCCTGGCGGCGGGCCTGCTCGGCCTGGGCCCGGGCCTTCTCGGCCTCCTCGCCGGCCTGGCGGGCGCGTTCGGTTTCGGCGCGGGCCTGTTCGGCCAGCTCGGCGGATTCGCGCACCTTCACGCGCAGGCTGCCGACCATCTCGCCCATGTGGTGCTGGAGAACGCCCATCTCGCCGGTGAAGCGCTCGTCCAGGGTGCTGTCCAAATTGCCCCGGGCCACGTCGTCGAAGTAGTGCACGAGACGGCCCAGGGGACGGCCGATGCTCTTGCGGATGACCAGTGCGCTCAGGATGCCGAAGAGGATCACGAAGGCCAGTCCGGCGACCACGGCCTGGGCGACCATGCCGGAGACCGTGCCGCGCATCTCGTGGGTCTGGGCCGCGGCGGCCGCGTCGATGTTGTCCACGTAGACGCCCATGCCGATGACCCAGCCCCAGGGCTTGAAGAGCTTGACATAGGAGAGCTTGGGGAAGCGCTCCTCGGTGACGCCGCCGCCGGACTTGGGCTTGGGCCAGAGATAGGTCACGTAGCCCTCGCCCGCCTCGCGGGCCACGTCGGCCGCGGCCGCGAAGAGGTTGGCCTTGCCGCCGAGATTCCTGCGCTTGCCGTCGGCCCCGGCCTGGGCCGAGGTGGCGCAGTCGTACTTGGAATCGCTCAGGGGCTTGCCGTCCAGGGCCGGGGACACGGGATGCATGATCATGTTCGGCACGGGCTGGGCCGTGTCGTTGATCCAGAAATAGTTGCCGTCGGGCAGCCGCATGCGCGCCACCTGGGCCAGGGCCTGACGCTGCATGTCGGCGGTGATGTCCTCGATCCAGGCCCCGGTGCCGAAGATCCAGCCCAGCTCGGGCACGAGCCGGACGTAGGAGATCTTCAGCTTGGGCTCCGTCTCCCCGGGCTTGGCCCAGTAGTAGTCCACCAGACCCTCGCCGTTGCCCTTCCTCACGGCCTCGACCATCTCGACGAACAGGCGCTTGCCCTTGGGATCCTTGTTCTCCGACAGGTTCTGGCCGTTCAGGTCCGGCCGCGCGGGGTGCATGACCATGGCCGGAGCGAGGTCGTTGATCCAGACGTAGTTGTCGCCGTCGAAGCGGATGCCCGCGGTCTGCCGCTTGATGACCTCCTCGGCCTCGGCCCGGCCGTAGGTCTTGAGCGCGGCCTGGGCCTGGCTCACGGCCGCGTCCACCACCCTCTTCAACTGGTTGCGCTTCTCGCGCTTGAGCCCCTCCACGTCCTGGGAGCGGAGATAATAGGAATCCACCACGGCCGAGGCGAGCTGGGTCAGGTTGCGCAGGCGCTCCTGCTCCGAGGCCAGGGTGTCCTCGCGGAACCGCTCGCCGCGCTCGTCGGCGAAGCGGAACACGGACCAGGAGAAGAAGCCCAGGATGGCCGATCCTTGGAGCACGAGGGCCAGAACGACGACCAGGGCGACCTTGAAGGCGGTGGATTGCATGAGAGCGCGAAAGGTCATACTACCCCCTCTGGAATCCGGCGCGTCCTGGCGCGTCTCCCCGCGCGACCGCCGCTCCACGAATATGAGTATGTACTCACATCCAAAATTGTCAACCTACCCAACGGACATCCCGGGATTTTTTTCCAGGGGTCGGGGAACCGCTCGGAAGCGGCCTATCGCTCCACCTATATCATCTCCAAACCGCTTTTGTCTCGCCTTCTGCGTTATTCTTTGCCTGCTTTCCCGCTGCCCCGCCTGGGCCTTCGAGGGACGGCTGGAACGCGCCGCGGACGGCGATTCCCTGGTGGTGGCCCTGCCGGACGGCCGGGAGGAGGTCCGGCTCATCGGCCTGGACGCCCCGGAACTGGCCCAGGAATGGGGCGAGGAGGCCCGCGCGTTCAGCGAGGGATTCTGTTCCGGCGCGGCCCTGAGCCTGTCCTTCGACCGCGAGTTGCGCGACCGCTACGGCAGGCTCCTGGCCTACGTGCGCTGCGACGGCCGCCTGCTCAACGAGGCCCTGCTCCGGGCCGGGCTGGCCGTGACCCTGCCGGTGAAGCCCAACGTCTCCCTGGCCCGGCGCTTCAAGCGCGCCGAAAAGGAGGCCAGGGCCGAAAAGCGGGGCTTCTGGGCCCAGGGCGGGCTCCAGATGAGCCCCTCGCGATTCCGCCGCCAGCACCCGCGCGGCGGGCCCCATGCCCCGGACAAGACGCCCGGGACGTGACAATCGCCCGCGAATGCGGTAGTCACGGGGCAGTTTCGCGCAACCCGCATACGGAGGAACGGTATGATCCGCAAATATCTGGCCGGAGCCCTGCTTCTGGCCGCCCTGCTCTCCCTGACCGCCTGCGGCGCGGGCCGAGTGGTGCCCCTGGACTACTACGCCGCCCAGATCTCCCCGCCCCGCTGCTCCTCGCCCGTGGTGGTCCAGAAGTTCACCGACGCCCGTGGCACGGACTCCCTGGGCACGAACAAGGACGGCCAGACCTTCCTGGCCGACCCGAGCCAGCCCGTGGCCGACTGGGTGAGCTACGCCCTGTACCAGGAGCTCAAGGCCAACGGCTGCCAGGCCCTCTACCAGACCGTGGACCAGGGTTCGCCCAACCTCATCGTCCGGGGCGAGGTCCTGGAGGTCAACCTGAAGCAGAAGGACACCACGGGCTATTCCTGCTCGCTCAAGGTCCGCCTGCACTTCATCAAGAACGGCAAGGAGATTTCGGCGGAGCAGTTCGGCAGCCAGATCGACAAGGTCTACCTGCCCTCCTCGGACAACCCCCGCAAGGCTTTGCGGGAGTGCCTCCAGGTGCTCCTGACCGAGGTGATGGAGAACATGCTGCCCAAGCTCAAGACCATGTAAGGAGAGCGACATGACCCGCTGCATCGACGCCCGTCCGTTCCGGCTCATGGCCGTGTTCATGGCCCTGTTCATGTGGACCCTGGCCTTCGTGCCCCGCGCCGAGGCCGGATTCGTGGCCTCCCAGGCCCTGACCGACTCCGCCGCGACCCGGAGCCAGGACATCGCCACCGTGGAGCGCGTGCTCCAGAACAAGGTGGTCAAACAGCGCCTGCAGGAGCTCGGCTACTCCGACCAGGAAGTGCGCGACCGCCTGGCCGGCCTTTCGGACCAGGAGCTGAACCAGCTGGCCGGGCGCATCGACACCGTGGCCCCGGCGGGCGACGGCTTCGGCTTCGTCATCGGCCTGCTCGTGGTGGCCATCCTGATCGTGATCCTGCTCATCCTGGCCGACAAGCGGGTGTCCATCCACTAGGGCCCGCCTTGTTCCGACCTCTCGACGGCATCGGCCGCCGCGCGACGCGCCGGGCCCCGGCGTTGTTCGCGGCGGCCGCTCTTTTCCTCCTCCTGGGCTGCGCCCCGAAGGCCGCCCAGGACATGCTCCCCCCTGGACGGGCCGAGGTGTCCGGCGTGCCCTTCTTCGCCCAGGAAGACCACCAGTGCGGTCCGGCCTCCCTGGCCGGGGTCCTCGGCTTCCTGGGACGGCCCGCCACGCCCGCCGAGCTGGCGGCGGAGGTCTTCCGCCCCGGCATCCGGGGCAGCCTGGGCCTGGACATGGCCCTGGCCGCCCGCAAGCGCGGCCTGAACGCCCGCTTCTACGAAGGCTCGGCCCGGGACCTGGCCGACTCCCTGCGCCGGGGGAGCCCGCTCATCGTGCTCCTGGACAACGGCATCGGCCCGGTGCGGCACCTGCACTTCGCCGTGGCCACGGGCTACGGCCCCGGGGGGGTGCGGCTCAACTCGGACCAGGACCAGGGCCTCGTGATGTCCTGGGACTCCTTTCTGAACCAGTGGAACAAGACCGGACGGTGGACCCTGTGGATCACGCCCTGAAGACCCTCGCCTTCCTGCTGCTGACGGCTTTCCTCGCGGGCTGCTCCCTGCCGCAGGTGACCATCCACGAGGACCCGCTCTCGCCCGCCGAGCACCTGACCCTGGGCTTGGCCGCGCTCCAGCGCGGCGACCCGGCCCGGGCCGCCGACGAATGCGAGGACGCGGGCGACGAGCCCGGAGCCCTGACCTGCCGGGCCGACGCCCTCTATCTCCAGGGCGACAAGGACCGGGCCGAGAAGATCTACCGCAAGGCCCTGAAGCGGAACCCGGACGACGCCACGGCCCTGAACAACTTGGCCTGGCTGCTCTTCGAGGCGGACCGGAACCTGGACGAGGCCGAGAAGCTGGCCGCCCGGGCCGTGTCCCTGGCCCCCAAGGAGCGGGCCGCGGACTACGCCGACACCCTGAACCGCATCCGCACCCTGCGGGCCGCGCGCGCCCTCTCGGGGGACCGGCGATGAGGCAGCTGCGCGTCCTGCACCTCATCACGGCCGTGGAGACCGGCGGGGCCGAGACCTTCCTCTGCCGCCTGCTCTCGCGCCTGCCCCGCGAACGCTTCAAGTCCCGGGTGGTGAGCATGGTCCGGCCCGGGCACCTGGGCGGCCGCATCCGGGCCCAGGGCATCCCCCTGGCCACCCTGGGCATGCGCCGGGGCCTGCCCTCGGTGGGCGCGGTGCGCAAGCTCATGGAGATGCTCCAGGACTTCCAGCCGGACGTGGTCCAGACCTGGCTGCACCACGCCGACCTCCTGGGCCTCATCGCCACCCGCCTGGCCGTGGAGTCGAACCTGGTCTGGAACCTGCGCAACTCCCGCCTGGACGACGCGCCCTGGACCACCCGGGCCGTGGTCTGGACCTGCGCCAGGCTCTCGCGCCTGCCCGAGGCCGTGCTGACCAACTCCGAGGCCGCCCGCGACCAGCACCGGGCCCTGGGCTTCCGGCCGCGCCGCTTCGAGGTCCTGCCCAACGGCATCGACTGCGCCGAATTCCGTCCCGACCCGGAGGTCCGCGCGGCCCTGCGCAAGGAGTTCGGGGTCTCCCCGGAGACTCCCCTGGCGGGCATGCTGGCCCGCTACGCGCCGATGAAGAACCACGCCGGATTCCTGCGCGCCGCCGCCCTGGTGCTCAAGGAGCTGCCCGAGGCCCGTTTCCTGCTCTGCGGCACGGGCGCGTCCCAGGTGAACCGCGAACTCCTGGCCCTGGTGGAGAAGAACGGCCTGCGCGGCAAGGTCATCCTGGCCGGATACCGCCAGGACGCCCCGCGCGTGCTGAACGCCCTGGACGCGCTCTGCGTGCCCTCGACCTGCGAGAGTTTTCCCAACGCGGCGGCCGAGGCCATGAGCTGCGGCGTGCCCTGCGCCGTGACGGACACCGGCGACGCCGCGCGCCTGGTCGGCGACGCGGGCCGGGTGGTCCCGCCGGGCGACGAGCCCGCCCTGGCCGGGGCCCTGGCCGGGCTGCTGGCCCTGCCGCCGGACCAGCGGGCCGCGCTGGCCGCGCGCTGCCGCGAGCGCATCGAGACGCGCTTCTCCCTGGACGCGGCCGCCCGGGCCTACGCCGATTTCTACGAGGGCCTGGCCGGGGAACGCTGAACCGCCGCCGGGCTTTGCCTTTTTCGCCCGGCGGGGTATAGGTGCCGAAGAGCCCCTGAACCCAGCCGAACGGCGAGGCAGCCCATGAGCACTCCCGGATTCGACGCCGACCTGTTCCTCCAGTACCTCGGAGACGACCGCGAGCTGGCCGTGGAGCTGCTCACGGCCTTCATCGAGGACGCGCCCGCGCGCCTGGCCGACCTGACCTCGGCGGCGGAGGCCGGGGACTTCGAGGCCGCCACCCGCGCGGCCCACTCCCTCAAGGGCATGTGCGGGGTGCTGCGCGCCCGGGACGTGGCCGACCTGGCCCTGGGCGCGGAGACCGCCGCCCGGGCCCGCGACGGGGCCGCCCTGCGCGCGGCCATGCCGGGCCTGACCCAGGGCCTGCGGGGCATCCTGGACCGCGCGGCCGCCTTCCTCGCCGCCTGACCCGCCGCCCTCCCCGGCCCCTGTGGACAGCCGGGGCCAAGGAGAGGTATAGAGGCCCCGCGCGCCCGAGCCCGGGACTTCCCCGGCGGCGTCGCGAGGTGACGATGAAATCCTGGCATCCCTGTTCCATTCTCCTGCTGCTCCTGGCCCTGCTCCCGGCGGGCTGCGGCGGCTCGCCCAGCCCCGCGCCGAAGCAGGACATCGCGCCCCAGCCCAAGGCCGAAACCCCGGTGCTGGACTTCCTGGCCGCCAACGAGCAGGGCGCCTCGGCCACCCTGGACGACCCGGCCTTCGGCCAGGGCGTGCACGTGGTCCTGGACGCCCGCTTCTTCTCGGCCACGGGCGAGGAGTGCAAGCGCGCCATGCTCACCGCCGCCGACCACGACACCGAGGTGGTGGTGGCCTGCCGCCGCCCGGACGGCTCCTGGCGGCTGGCCCCGCGCATCTGGGGCCAGGGCCTGCCGCGCTGACGTCCCCGGTCCGCCTTTCTTCCGCACCATCCGCGAGGATCACCGCCATGCGCCATTTCCTCCGCATCATGCTCCTGTCGGCCCTGTCGCTGCTTCCGGCCGCCGCCTGGGCGGCCGAGGGCGCCACGGCCAGCGCCACGGCGACCGCCACCGCCACGGTGTCCGCCGCGCCCGCCTCCGGCGCGGAGCCCGCGCCCTTCGGCTCCAATCTCTTCCAGGGCAACTTCTCCCAGGCCCGCGCGGCCGACTCCCGCGAGATCGGCCCGGGCGACCGGCTCGTGCTCCGGCTCTGGGGCGGCCGCGCCTTCGACGGCGTGCTCACCGTGGACGACGCGGGCCAGATCGAGCTGCCCGACCTGGGCGGCTTCCCGGTGGCCGGGATGTCCCAGGCCCAGCTGGTGGAGTCCGTGCGCAGCAAGCTGAACGCCGCGGGCGACGCCGAGACGCAGATCTACGTCGCGCTCCTGGACGGCCGCCCGGTGTCGCTCTTCGTCACCGGCTTCGTGCCCCGACCGGGCCGCTATTCCGGCGCGCCCACGGACACGGTGCTGGCCTACCTGGACCGCGCCGGGGGCATCGACCCCCGCCGGGGCAGCTTCCGCAACATCCGCCTGCTGCGCGGCGGCAAGGAGACGGCCCGCTTCGACCTCTACCCCTTCCTCCTGCGCGGCGAGCTGCCCCTGGTGCGCCTGCAGGACGGCGACACTCTGGTGGTGGGCGAACGCGGGGTCATGGTCACGGCCGCCGGGGAGGCCCGCAACATCGCCCGCTTCGAGTTCCGGCCCGGCGAGGCCGTCGGCGCGGGGCTCATGGCCCTGGCCGATCCCCAGGCCCGGGCCTCGCACGTGAGCCTCGTGGGCACGCGCAACGGCGCGCCCTACAACCTCTACCTCCCGCTGCGCGAGTTCCGCTCCCTGCGGCTGGCCGACGGCGACCGCGCGCAGTTCCTGGCCGACACCCCGGGCGACACGATCATGGTCGAGGTCCAGGGCGCGATCCGGGGGGCCTCGCGCTTCCCGCTCACGCGCAACGCCCGGCTGGCCGAGGTGCGCGACTACATCGCCGTGGACCCGGACCGGGCCAACCTCCAGGGACTGTACGTCAAGCGCCGCAGCGTGGCCGCGCGCCAGAAGCAGGCCATCGACGACGCCCTGCGCCGCCTGGAGGCCAGCGCGGCCACGGCCACCTCGGTGACGGCCGAGGGCGCGCAGATCCGCAGCCACGAGGCCGAGATGATCTCCAAGTTCGCGGAAAAGGCCCGCCACGTGCAGCCCGAGGGCGTCGTGGTGGTGGGTTCGGGGGGCAAGCTGGCCGACATCGCCCTGGAGGACGGGGACGTCATCGTCATCCCGGAGAAGAGCGACGTGGTGCTCGTGAGCGGCGAGGTCATGATGCCCCAGGCCATCGTCTGGAGCAAGGACCGCTCCCTCAAGGACTACGTGCGCGGCGCGGGCGGCTACACCAACCGCGCGGACCCCGGCAACGTGCTCCTGGTCCGCCCGGGCGGCGAAATCTTCCGGGCCTCGGACGCGGACGTGGAGCCCGGGGACCAGATCCTGGTCCTGCCCGGCGTGGACTCCAAGAACATGCAGGTGGTCAAGGACATGTCCCAGATCCTCTACCAGATCGCCGTGGCCGCCAAGGTGGCCATCGGCATCTACTAGCGGCTCCGGGGGGACGTGGACCTCGCGGTCTACCAGGCGGCCCCGGGCTTCCTGGCCGAACTCCTGGCCGGGCTGCCGAGGCCCGAGGAGGTGCGCGAGCCCCTGGCGCTCGTGCGCGGCGAGGTCCCGGCCAGGTTCCCGGCCTGGGCCCAGAACGTCTGGCTCGACCCGGTCTTCATCCCCATCGAGTCCATCGGGGACGCGGCCAAGAAGCTCAAGGCGATCCAGCGCAACTGGGCCCTCTGCCCCACGCGCCACCACCGCCGCGCCGCGCTCATCGAGGAGAAGCTGCCCAGGGTTTCCGCCAAGCCCCTGGTCTTCGGCCGGGCCGCGCCCAGCGCCCCCCTGGGGGCCTGGACCCTCTGGGAGGAGAACCTCCTGCTGGCCTCGCCGCGCTGCTCAAGCCCCTTTCCCAACGGCGAGATCCGCTTCGAGGAGGACCGCGAGGGACCGCCCAGCCGGGCCTACCTCAAGCTCTGGGAGGCCTTCACCCGCATCGGGGTCCGGCCCGGCCCGGGCGAGCTCTGCCTGGACCTGGGGGCCAGCCCCGGCGGCTGGACCTTCGTGCTGGCGGGCCTCGGCGCGCGGGTCTTCGCCATCGACAAGGCCCCCCTCGACCCGCGCCTGGAGCGGCTGCCCAACGTGGAGACCTGCCGGGGCAGCGCCTTCGGCCTGGACCCGCGCCACGCCGGGGCCGTGGACTGGCTCTTCTCGGACGTGATCTGCTACCCCGAGCGGCTCCTGGGCTACGCCCGGCGCTGGCTGGAGCTGGGCTCCTGCCGCAACTTCGTCTGCACCGTGAAGCTCCAGGGCCCGGGCGCGCCCGAGGCGCTCCAGGGCTTCGCGGACATCCCGGGCTCCAGCCTCACGCACCTCTGCCACAACAAGCACGAACTCACCTGGGTGAAGCTGGGCTGATTCCCCGGCCTTTTCCCCCTGGCGCGCGGAGCGGAATCAGGTTATCGATTCCTGGATTCGTTTTGCGATACGGGAGGAATCATGGCCCAGGGCAAGATCAAGGTCTGGCGCACGGTCAAACGCGGCTTCCTGTTCCCCATCAACCAGCCCGGCGCGATCCTGAAGCTCCTCGCCGTGCCCTTGGCGGTCTGGCTGCTGTTCTCCCTGGCCGTGGCCCTCGCCTTTCTGGGCAAGGAAGGCACCGGCAGACAGACCGTGCAGTTCCTCGTCATCCTGGTGGGATTCCTTTGCTTCATTCCGGCCATGGTCCGCTGCTACCGGATGATCCTGCTCCGCGAGCCGCCCGGATTCCTGAGCCTCGGCGACTTCTTCGGCAGGCCCGTGCTCGCGACCCTGGGCATGTATCTGGCGCTCACCCTGCTGGCCGTGGTCCTCTGCGTCCCTGTCACCATCGGAGCGGGAGTCGCCCTGGCCGCGCTCGGCGTGAAAAAGGAGTTCGCCCTCCTGTTCATCGCCTTCATGGCCCTCGTCAGCACGCTTCTGCTCCTCTGCCTCACGCCGCGTCTGCTGCTCCTCTTCCCGAACATCGCGGTGGGCAGCCCGCTGCGCTTCCGGGAGGTGACCCGGCTCAGCAAGGGCAACCGGCTGCGGATCGTCTGGACCATCGCGCTGCTCACGCTCCCCCTGGGCATCGCGGACGCCGTGGCCCGGACCGGCATCCACGAGGGCAGCGCGCTGAACTTCCTGCCCGTGATCTATCTCACGGCCTCGGCCCTGTTCTCGGCCGCGGTGCAGATCCACGCCCTGGCGGACATATACCGGGAACTGCTCATCATGGAGAAGCGGCGGCGGGACGCGGCGGCAGGGACGACGGCCCTGGTCTGATCCCGGGCGATCAGCGCGGCCGCGGGCCCAACTGGCGCGCGTATTCCAGGGGCGTGGTCCCGTACACGGCCTTGAAGTGCCGGTTCAGGTGCGAAAGGTCGTAGAAGCCGCAGTCCAGCATGGCCGAGTAGGCATCCTCCCCTCGCTCCAGCAGTTCCTTGACCCGCTCCAGGCGGCAGCCCAGGAAGTACTGGTAGGGCGTCACGCCCGTGGCCCGCTGGAAGAGGCGGATGAAATGGAACTTGGACAGACCCACCTCGCGGCAGAGGTCGTCCAGCCTCGGGGCCGCGCCCATGTCGTGGCGGAGCATCTCCTGAGCCCTCCGCACGGCCGGGCCGTGGCTCAGGCCCGGAGAGCGGTCCCCGGTGCGGGCCACCACGCGGGCGGCCGCCAGAAGCAGCTCGGTGCAGAAGGCCTCGTCCCGGCCGTCCAGGGCCGCGCGGGCGAAGGCCCGCAGGGCCGATGCGGCCCGACGGTCGTAAATCACGGATTCGGAGAAGCGCAGCGTGTCCCGCAGTCCGGCGGCCTCGGCGAAGACCGGCGCGGGAACGTAAAGCATGACGTAGTCGATGCCCTCGCGGTCCCCGGCCGCGCCGTCGTGAGCCTGTTCCGGGCTGAAGAGCATGACCCCGCCCGGCCGCGAGGAGCAGAGCACGCCGCCGCAGTGGTACTGTTGGAGGCCCCGCAGGGTGACGCCCAGGGCGTATTCCTCGTGGGCGTGCCGCTTGTAGGAGAACTCCGTCATGCGCGCGGAGAGCACCGTGACCCCGACGGACCTGCGGTAGACGAAGCGTTCGGTGGGGCCGCGCTCGGCGGCGAAAGCGCGCATCATGCCCCTCTTCTGCCGGATTCCGGGCCGCCTGCCTAGGATGTTCTTGCCCCGGCCCCCATGGGGAGGCCGGGGCCTTTCCGTTCACGGCCGGATCAAAGCCCCTTGTCCCGGCGATACTCGGCCAGGGCCTCCACGCTGACCACGGGCATGTCGTGGGTCCGGGCGAAGGCTCGGATCTCGGGCAGCCGGGCCATGCTCCCGTCGGCGTTGGTCAGCTCGCAGAGCACCCCGGCCGGGGGGAAGCCCGCCAGCCGGGCCAGGTCCACGGTGGCCTCGGTGTGGCCCCGGCGCTCCAGCACCCCGCCGGGCCGGGCGATGAGCGGGAAGACGTGGCCGGGACGGCGCAGGTCCGAGGGCCGGGCCCCCGGGGCCGTGGCCGCGCGCACCGTGGCCAGCCGGTCGGCCGCCGAGACCCCGGTGGTCACGCCCTGGGCCGCCTCGATGCTCACGGTGAAGGCCGTGCCGTAGGGGCTCTCGTTGCGCTCGACCATGGGCGGCAGGTCCAGGGACGCGGCCGCCTCGCCGGTGAGGCAGAGGCAGACGATGCCGCTGCAGGCCCTGATGAGCAGGGCCATCTGCTCACGGGTCAGGGTCTGGGCCGGATAGATGAGGTCGCCCTCGTTCTCCCGGTCCAGATCGTCCACCACCAGAACCCCGCTGCCCTGTCTGAGGGAGTACAGGGCCGCCTCCACCTGCCGTTCGTGGGAAGAAACCGTGGTCGTCTGATTCATGACCGCTCCTTTTCGCGGTTGACCTGAATCAGGGCGATGAAACAGACAGGCCGGACGCCCGCGACGCGCGGACGACGACCCAGGCCCCGGAAGAGCTCCGGGGACGGACGTCTGCTCCTCTTCCATCCGGACTGTGACCGTCGGCCCTGGCCTCGCACCAGGTCTGCTGACCCCGCCCCGCCTGGCGGCGGAACGGGCGCTCGCGGGCTCCCCGGACTGCTCCGGGATACCGCCGGTGGGGAATTCCACCCCGCCCTGAGGATGACGGAAGGGACGATAGCCCCGGGCGGCGCTTCTGGCAACCCTCGGCCTTGCGGCCCCGGCGCGGGCTTGCTATCGTTTGTTTCTATAAAAATGCGAAGGAGCGATAGACAATGAAAATCCTCATCCTCGTCTCCAACCCGGACCCGGAGATCAAGTGGAACGCCCTGCGCTTCGGCAACGTGCTGCTGAACCAGGGCGAGGACGTGACCATCTTCCTCAACGGCCCGGCCGCCGACCTGCTGGCCGGGGACGGCGAACGCTTCCCCCTCGCGGAGCAGGCCAAGCTCTTCACCCTGAGCGAGGGCGTGCTGGCGGCCTGAGGCAAGTGCATGACCCTCCACGGCGTGGAGGGAGCAACCTGCCCGGCGAGCCAGGGCAACATGGCCCAGTTGGCGGACGCGGTGCGCGCGGCCGACCGCATCGTCAGCTGCTGACGCAAAAAGGCCCCGGTTCCGCGCGGGATCCGGGGCCTTCACATTCGGGGAGGGGCCGGATTACGGCTTCTTCTCTTCCTTGGGAGCGTCGGCCTTGGGGGCCTCGGCCGGAGCCGGGGCGGCCTCCGCCTTGGGAGCCTCGGCCGGAGCGGCCTCGGCCTTGTTCAGCTGGAGGTCGATGTTCTCCTTGTCCAGGGCCTCGACCACCTTGTTGGTGATGTCGGCGGCCGGATCGTAGGCCATCACGGCCTCCTTGGAGAGGACCGCCACCAGGCCGTTGTCCTTGCGGTACTTCTCCAGCACGGCGGTGTACTTGTCGTTGAGCAGGGTCACGAGGCGCTGCTGCTCGCCGCCCAGGGTCGTCTGGTACTCGGTGACGGCCTTCTGGAACGCCTGCATGGTCTGCTCGTTCTGGTTGCCCTCGGCGGCCTTCTGCGCCTCCTGGACCTTCTCCTGCAGGGCCTTGGCGCGCTCCTGGAGGTAGGTCATGGCCTGCTGCCCGGCCTTGCACTGCTTGAACACGGCGGCGGCGTCCACGACGCCCACCTGGGGCTTGTCCCCGACGCAGCCGGTGAACAGGAAGGCGGTCAGAACCAGGACGCCCAGGGCGCTCAAAGACTTGGTCATAGGTATGTCACTCCGATGGGGGGGGTTTCGTGCCGGAACATCTCCGGTCGCCCCTCCATACGCGCAGCCCCCGAGGATGGCAAGGGGCGCGGCCGTCCCGCGCCTTGACAGGGGTTCGATCCGGCGGATAAGACGGGAGAAATCGGAAAAGCGTTTTCACATATTCCACGCCGACGGCCGGACTCCCGCCTCCCGCCGCCGCGCCACGGACCAGGGCGGGACCGAGGAGACGCGCCATGCATTCTTCCGCCGAACGCCGGACGCTCCCGTTCCCGGCGTTGCTGTCCGTTCTGGTCCTGACGCTCCTGCTCGCCGCCCCGGCATGGTGTGGGGAGAACATCCGGGGCGCGTCCACCGGCCCGACCACGGCCAAGGGCTACAACCACCCGAACCAGTACCTCCATCTCCAGGCGAAGCAGATCGCCCCGAACATGGAGCCGGCCATGCCCCACCCGGCCCAGGACCAGGAGGCCCGCGCCAAGCTGGCCGCCCTGGCCCAGAAGGCGGGCAAGAAGCCGAACATCCTCCTCGTGGTCCTGGACGACGTGGGCTGGATGGACCCGGGCTTCAACGGCGGCGGCGTGGCCGTGGGCAACGCCACCCCGAACATGGACCGGCTGGCCTCCGAGGGCCTCGTCCTGACCTCGGCCTATTCCCAGCCCTCCTGCTCGCCCACCCGGGCCACCATCCTCACCGGCCAGCTGCCCTGCCACCACGGCGTGCTCTACCCGCCGATGTACGGCCAGCCCGGCGGCCTGGACGGGGCCGTGACCATCGCCAAGCTCCTGCGCGACCAGGGCTACGTGACCCAGGGCGTGGGCAAGTGGCACATGGGCGAGAACGAGGGCTCCCAGCCCCAGAACGTGGGCTTCGACGACTTCTACGGCTTCCTCTCGGTCTCGGACATGTACTCCGAGTGGCGCGACGTCTACTTCAACCCCGAGATCGCGCTCTCGCCCGACCGCTTCGCGGCCATGCAGAACCTGCCCTTCAACCCCAACGTGGTGCACTGCCGGAAGGACGGCTGCAAGAACGTCCGGCTCATCGACCTGAACGCCATCAAGGATCTGGACGAGGACTGGCTGACCTACAGCGAGAACTTCATCCGCAAGATGGCCAAGAATCCCAAGCCGTTCTTCCTCTACCACGGCACGCGCGGCTGCCACTTCGACAACTATCCCAGCGACCGCTACGCCGGGAAGTCCGCCGCGCGCACGGTCTACAGCGACTGCATGGTCGAGATGGACGACGTGGTGGGACGGCTGGTCAAGACCCTGGAGGAGACGGGCCAGCTGGAGAACACCCTGGTCTTCTTCACCTCGGACAACGGCCCCGAGGGCGAGGTCGATCCCTACGGCCGCACCCCGTTCCGGGGCTACAAGGGCACCACCTGGGAAGGCGGCGTGCGCGTGCCCACCTTCGTCTACTGGAAGGGCATGATCGCCCCCGGCAAGAGCGAGGGCCTGTTCGACATGGCCGACCTCTTCCCCACGGCCCTGTCCCTGGCGGGCGTCACCGGCGCGAACATCGGCAAGCTCGTGCCCAGGGACCGCTACATCGACGGCATCGACCAGACGTCCTTCCTGCTGGGCGGCCAGAAGCTCTCCAACCGCCGCAGCGTCCTCTACTGGATGATGACCGAGTTCGCGGCCGTGCGCATGGACGAGTTCAAGCTCCACCGCGTGGTCCAGATCACCGACGGCATCAACAAGAAGGGCTGGAACGGCGGCTTCACCGGCTCGGTCACCAAGACCGGCGGCGTGGTGATGTACAACCTCTATGCCAACCCCCAGGAGGACGCGAGCGTGGGCATCCGCCACCTGCCCATCGAGAGCTTCCTGGAGCAGGAGATGAAGCGCTACGCGGCGGTGCTCAAGCAGTTCCCGCCCAAGTTCGACATGGCCCGCAGATAGGTCCGACGGCCCGCCCCGCCGCGCGCGGGGCGGGCTTTTTTTACGCCCGAAAACCAGGAAGCCCCATGCGCCAGACCCTCCTCCGCCTCCTGCCGCTCCTCTTCCTCCTGCCCTGGGCCGCGCCGCTCCAGGCCGCCGACTCCGGCTACGCGGGCAGCGCCTCCTGCCGCTCCTGCCACGAGAAGTTCCACCAGCTCTGGAGCACCTCGCGCCACGGCCTGGCCATGCGGCCCTATGAGGCCGGGTGGGCCGGGCAGGCGCTCAAGCCCCAGCCCCGCGAGATCGCCGTGGGCCGGTATTCCTACCGCGCGGACGTGGCGCGCGGGGTCATGACCGAACGCGGGCCCGACGGCGCGCGCGAGTACCCCATGCTCCACGCCCTGGGCGGCAAGAACGTCTCCTACTTTCTCACGCCCCTGGAGCGCGGCCGCCTCCAGACCCTGCCCCTGGCCTTCGACCTGAACTCGGGCCAGTGGTTCGACACGGCCAAGAGCGGCATCCGCCACCTGCCCGGCGAGGGCCGGGGCCTGACCTGGCGCGACCCGGCCTTCACCTTCAACACCTCCTGCCACGGCTGCCACGTGAGCCAGCTCTCCACGAACTACGACCCGGCCACGGACAGCTACTCCAGCACCTGGACCGAGCCGGGCATCAACTGCGAGACCTGCCACGGCCCGAGCGCCGAGCACAACCGCGTCTGCCAAGAGGCCAAGGACGCGGGCGCGCCCACGCCCACGGACCTGAAGATCACCGGCGGCCGGTTCTTCACCACGGAGCAGCACAACGACACCTGCAACTCCTGCCACGCCAAGATGATCCCGCTCTCGGCCTCCTATCCGCCGGGCGCGAAGTTCTTCGACCACTTCGACCTCGTGACCCTGGAGAGCCCGGACTACCACCCCGACGGCCGCGACCTGGGCGAAAACTACACCGCCACCTCCTGGCGCATGAGCCCCTGCGCCCGCTCCGGCAGGCTCGGCTGCCTGCACTGCCACACCTCCAGCGGCCGCTTCCGCCAGAAGAACGCGCCGGACACGGCCTGCGCGCCCTGCCACCAGGACAAGGTCGACAACCCGTCCGCGCACACCCATCACCCGGCGGCGAGCCCCGGCAGCCGCTGCGTCTCCTGCCACATGCCCAAGACCTGGTTCGCGCGCATGGCCCGGAGCGACCACTCCATGCTCCCGCCCACCCCGGCGGCCACCCAGCGCTTCGGCTCGCCCAACGCCTGCAACGGCTGCCACACGAACAAGGGCGCGGCCTGGGCCGACAAGATGGTCCGTTCCTGGCGCTCGCGGGACTACCAGGCCCCGGTGCTGGAGCGGGCCGAACTCGTGCGCCGGGCCCGCAACCGCAACTTCGACAAGCTGCCCGAGATGCTGGCCTATCTCGGCCGTCCGGACCGCGAGGAAGTCACCGCCGCCTCGCTCATCCGGCTCCTGCGGGCCTGCCCGAACCCGGCCAAGTGGCCCGCGCTGCGCGAGCGGCTCTCCGACCCCTCGCCCCTGGTGCGCGCGGCGGCCGCCACGGCCCTGGCCGGGAACCGCGACCAGCGCTCGTTCCAGGTCCTGGCCCGGGCCGCCTCCGACCCGGTGCGGCTCGTGCGCGTGCGCGCGGCCGAATCCCTGGCCGGAGCCCCGGCGACCGCCCTGAACCCGGCCGAGCTGACCGCCGCCAGGGCCGCCCTGGACGAGCTGGAACAGAGCCTGAACGCCCGGCCCGACGACTGGAGCGGCCGCTACAACCTGGGCAACCTGCTCTTCCAGCGCGGCGACGACGCCGGGGCCCTGGCGGCCTACGGCCAGGCCGTGGCCCTGCGGCCGGACGCGGCCCCGCCCCGGATCAACGCGGCCCTGATCCTGGCCCGGCGGCACGATCTGCCCGGGGCCGAGGCATCCCTGCGCCAGGCCTTGGAGGCCGATCCGTCCAGCGCCGCCGCGCACTTCAACCTGGCCCTGCTCCTGGCCGAAACCAAGCGCGAGGCCGAAGCCGAGAAGGAGTTGCGGGCCGCGCTGACCAACGACCAGCACATGGCCGAGGCGGCCTTCAATCTGGGGCTCATGCTGGAGAAGAAGAACCCGGGCGAGAGCCTCAAGCTCCTGGCCCGCGCGGCCCGGCTGCGGCCCGACGACCCGCGCTACGGCCACGCCCTGGGCTACGCCCAGCACCAGCGCGGCGACGGCGCGTCCGCCGCCCGGACCCTGGCGGCCGTGATCCGCGCCCACCCGGACGCGGCCGAGACCTACCGGCTCCTGGCCGCGATCTACGAGGCCCGGGGTGAAACCAAGAAGCTCCACGACCTCTGCGAGGACGCCCAGACCGCGCCGGGGCTCAACCCGCTGGTCAAGGCCATGCTGCGCAACAAGCTGGAGGAGCTGAAGACGCGGGGCAAGAGCTGATGCGGCCGTCCACCCTTGGAAAGGACATTCCGGCCGGGCTGACCCTCTGGGGCCTGCTCGTGCCCGAGGCCATCGCCTACGCAGGCATGGCCGGGGCCCCGGCCCAGGCGGGCCTGTACACCCTGCTGGCCTCCCTGCCGATCTACGCCCTGCTCGGCACGAGCCGCCAGCTCGTCTGCGCCTCCACTTCGGCCTCCTCGATCATGATGGCCGCCGTGCTGGCCCAGGCCACGGGCGCCGACCCGGCGCTCTTCGCCGGGACCATGGCCGCCCTGGTCCTGCTGGTGGGCGCGCTGTTCCTGCTGGCGGGCTTCTGCCGCCTGGGCTTCGTGGCCTCGTTCCTGTCCTATCCGGTGATGACCGGCTACGTCTGCGGGCTGGCCGTGTTCATCGCCGCCAGCCAGGCCCCCAAGCTGCTCGGCCTGCACAAGGCCCCGGGCGACGTGTTCATGCAGCTCTGGGGCCTCGTGGAACGCCTGCCCCAGACGCGGCCCGAGGCGGCGGCCGTGGGCCTGGGCGCGCTGGTTCTGCTCTTCGCCCTGGAGCGGCTGGCCCCGCGCGTGCCCGGGGCCCTGGTGGTGCTCGTGCTCGGCGTGCTGGCCGGAACCTGGCTCAACCGCGACGGCCACGCGGCCCTGACCCTGGCCGGGGTCATCCCCACGGGCCTGCCGCATCTGGTCGTCCCGCGCCTGTCCCTGTCCGCGCTCACGGACCTGCTGCCCGGCGCGGCGGGCATCGCCCTGGTGGCCTTTTCCCAGGCCCTGGGCACGGCCAAGACCTTCGCGGACAAACACGGCTACGAGGTGGACCCGAACCGAGAACTGCTGGCCATGGGCGCGGCCAACGCGGCCTGCGGGATCATGGGCGGGCTGGCCAACGGCGGGAGCATGTCCTCCACGGCGGTGAACGAGCGGGCCGGGGCGCGCAGCCAGGCCGCCGGAATCACGGCCGCGGTCATGGTCGCGCTGACCCTCTTCTTCCTCACCCCGCTGTTCCGCGACCTGCCCGAGCCCGTGCTCGGCGCGGTGGTCCTGCACGCCGTGGCGCGGATGCTCAAGCTCCGCGAGGTCTGGGGCTTCCTGCGCCAGAGCCGCATGGAGTTCGCCCTGGCCGCGGCCGCCTTCCTGGGCGTGCTGGCCTTCGGCCTGCTCACGGGCCTGCTCGTGACGCTCAAGCTCTGCGCCGCGCTCCTGCTGTTCAACGCCACGCGGCTCAACGTCTCGCGGCTGGGCGTCTCACCTTGCGCGCCGGAAACGTTCCTGAGCCTGGAGCGCCACCCCGAGGCCCGGGCCGTGCCCGGTCTGGCCCTGCTGCGGCCGGAGTCCACGGTGTTCTTCGCCAATGCCGAGCGGCTGCGCGCGGCGGTGCGCGAGGCCCTGGCCGACAAGCCCCGGGCCGTGGTCCTGGACCTCAAGGTCAACCCGACCCTGGACATCACCACCTGCCGGACCCTGCGCAAGATTCTGGCGGAAGTCCGCGAGACGGGCGCGGCCCTGCTGCTCACCGACATCTCGGACAAGGCCCTGGAAAACCTGGACCGCTCGGGACTGCTGAAGGAACTGGGCGAACACCGCCTCCACGGCCACGTGGCCGAGGCGGTCAGGGGGGCATAGGGACGCTACAGGGCGGACGCGGGAATGGACACGGCGTTCGCGTCCAACGGCAGGGACCGCTCCGCGAGGCAGAGCACCCCGCCCGGGCCCACCGGCTGCCCCAGCCTTTCCAGGGCCTGAAAATGCCGCGCCGCGCTCCGGTCCGGCGAGGCGGTCTTCTTGAACTCCACGGGATGCACCGTCCCGTCCCGCTCGATGAGCAGGTCGATCTCCTGCTGATCCCGGTCCCGGTAGTGGAAGAACTGGCCGGACCGGCCGTTGTGCCACCAGCTCCTGAGAATCTCGCCCAGCATCCAGGTTTCCAGGATGGCCCCGGACATGGCCCCGGCTTCCAGCGTCTCCGGGCTGGACCAGCCGGTCAGGTAGGCGCAGAGGCCGGTGTCCAGGAAGCAGAGCTTGGGGGCCTTGACGAGACGCTTGGTGCGGTTGGTGTGGAAGGGCTCCAGGAGGTGGACCAGACCGGCGGCCTGGAGGATGGACAGCCAGCGCTTGGCCGTGTTCGGAGCCACGTCCGCGTCGCGGGCCAGTTCGGACACGTTCAGGAGCTGGGCCGTGCGCGCGGCCGTGGCCCGCAGGAAGCGGAGAAAGGCCATCTCGTCGCCCACCTGGGCCAGATCGCGCACGTCGCGCTGGAGGTAGGTCTGGAGATAGGAGCTGAAGAACAGGTCGCGGTCGGCCTCGGGGTGCAGGGCCAGGGCCGGGAAGGAGCCGCGCCAGATGGTCCGGTAGAGCTCCGGCAGCGGCAGGCCGCCGCCCGTGGCCAGCCGGGGCTCCAGCACCTCCGGGACGGGCAGGAAGGGAGTCTCGCCGCCCAGGCCCAGGGTTTCGCGCCGCGACAGGCCGAGCAGACGGACCACCGCCACCCGCCCGGCCAGGGATTCGGAAACCCCGCGCATGAGGTGGAACTGCTGCGAACCGGTGAGCCAGAACATGCCCGGAGTTCGTTCGCGGTCCACGGCGATCTTGATGAGCGGCAGCAGTTCCGGGGCGTACTGGATTTCGTCGATGAGCACCGGAGCGGGGAAGCGTTGCAGGAAGAGCGCCGGGTCCGAGCGGGCCAGGTCCAGGACCAGGGGGTCGTCGAGGGTGACGTAGGCCCGTTCCGCGCCCGCCAGGCGGCGGAGCAAGGTGGTCTTGCCCACCTGCCGCGCGCCTGTGACCAGGAGCACGGGAAACTGGCCGGAGGCCGTGGCCGCGAAGGCGCTCAACGTGCGGGGTGCGAACATGTGTTTCCGTCCATTTTGCAGTCTGATTGCAAAATAGACGGAACACGATGGAGAGTCAAGCGGGGCAAGGGAAAATACGCACCAACGCCAAACTCCCCGCGAGGCGGGCGCGGCCCTGCTGCTCACCGACATCTCGGACAAGGCCCTGGAAAACCTGGACCGCTCGGGACTGCTGCAGGAACTGGGGGAACACCGCCTCCACGGTCACGTGGCCGAGGCGGTCAAAGGGGCGGAGAAGGAAGGCTAGGAATACAGCGTCGGGGCAGGATTTCTGACGACAGCGGCAGATTTGCAATGAAATTGCAAAGTTGCCGGAGACTGCCTGTTCTTTTTGAGGCGAAGATGTAACGCTTGACAAAAAGGTGATTTTCGATATTATTTTGTTAATATATTTTTCTACTCCGCCACAATCTAACGCATAGGAAAGGAATAAAATGGACGACAGCATAGAGTTAGATACTGAACAAATTGATGACGCCGTTGATGCCATGGATGAAGGCGAATTAAACGCAGACTCTCCATTTAAAAAAGTAATCCTTGATAAAGCTGATAGAAGTCTTTCAGAATTACATAGATGGTATAAATCTGGAAGGATAATTATTGATCCTGAATGGCAAAGAAATTATGTGTGGGATCTATCTAGAGCTTCAAAGCTTATAGAATCTTTTTTATTAGATATCCCAGTTCCAGTTATATATTTAGCGAAAACAGATTCTGGCAGATATGAAGTAATCGATGGGTTGCAAAGGCTTACTTCTGTTTTTAATTTTTTTGACAATAAATATAAGCTACAAAAGCTTGATCTTATTCGCGAGCATAAAGGAAAAACATTTAATAAACTCCCAACAGAAGTGCAAAATAAGCTTGAAGATTCAATTTTGCGTTCATTTGAGCTCTCTGATAGCAATGGCGATATACATTTTATCGTTTTTGAACGCTTAAATACAGGTGGAATCAAGCTTAATGACATGGAAATAAGAAATTGTTTATATCGTGGATCACTCAATTCACTTATTAAAGATCTAGCAAAAAATGAAAACTTCATAAAGGCTGTTAGCCAAAAAAACTTTGAAAAAAGGATGCAAGACAGAGCCCTCATTTTAAGGTTTTTGGCATTTTATGAGCGGACGCATATGAAATGCACGTATGGGTTAAAGAGATTCCTAAATGAATTTCTGGATACATATAGAGATGCAAGCGAACAAAAAATTGATGAATATCACAAGGTTTTCGATAGATGCATGAAAGCTTGCATGACAGTATTTGGTGAAAATGCATTTCGATTGAAGAGTGATATTGCCAAACCTGGTAAATATAGCGCCGGAGAATGGGCCTCAAGGCCAAATGCCGCGATATTTCAGGCTATTGCGACATCATTCTGCTCATACGATTTAGGACAAATAACTCAAAAATCTGATTGTATTTATGAGGGATATTTAGATTTAATTAATTCAGATCCTGTCTGGGTTGACAGAGTAAGACGCGCAACAGGTGAGTCAACAAGATTAAAATATGTTTTTGATGCTTGGCTAAAAAGATTGGAAGAAATTATGTCTGAAAGTCAACCGCAAGATTCAAAAAGAATATTCTCGCGACAACTTAAAAAAGAAATGTTTGATAGTAATCCGACTTGTAAATTATGTGGCAATAAAATTTCTCTCATCGATGATGCCGTGATAGATCATGATGACAGATATTGGCTAGGAGGAAAAACAATACCAGAAAATGCAAACCTAGCCCACCGAATATGCAACCTTAAGAAGGGATGATCATTAAGTAAAACGAGAGCCGGAGGCTTGCGCCCCCGGCTCTCGTTTTGCCTTTCTATAACCGGGCGAAGCCCGCCTAATCCACCACCTTCAAGTCGAACGCGGCAATCGCATACAGCGTCGGCACCATGAGCAGGGTCGTCATGGTGGCGATCAGCAGGCCGCCGATCTGGGCGTAGCACAGCGGTTCCCAGAGCGGGCCGCCGTGCCAGGAGAGCGGGAACAGGGCCGTCACGGTCGCGCCCACGGTGATGAGCACGGGCCGCAGGCGCATGACGCCCGCGTCGATGAGGGCCATGCGCAGGTCGTCGCCCTCGGCCCGGCGCTCCTCGATGAAGTCGAAGAGCACGATGATGTGGCTGACGATGACGCCGATGAGGCTCACGATGCCCAGGTAGGCCATGAACCCGAAGGGCGAGTAGGTGGCGTAGAGCACCGCGAAGGCCCCGGACATGCCGTAGGGGATGGCCGCGAAGACGATCAGCGGCTTGACCGCGTTCTTGAACTGCATGAGCAGGGCCAGGTAGATGGCCGCCACGGAGATGAGCAGCACCAGGGTCATCTCGCCGAAGCCCTTGACCTGCTCGTACTGCTCGCCGCCCACCTCGAGCCGGAAGCCCGGGGGCAGCTCCTTCTCGAACTGGGGCAGGATCGGGTTGATGTGGGCCATGACCTGCGAGGCCAGGGCCCCCTGCTGCGGGAAGCAGGCCGGGATGATGCAGCGGAACTGGTTGCGCCGGAAGATCTTCTCCGACTCCATGCCGTATTCCAGGCGCGAGATCTGATGCAGGGGCACGCGCGAGCCCGTGGCCTCGGAGGTCACGTAGACGCTCTGCACGTCCTCGATGCCCGCGCGCTCCTCCATGCGCAGCCGCGCCTTGATCGGAATGGTCAGGCGTCCCTCGCGCAGGGTGGTGACCTCGAAGCCGTTCATGGCCGCCGCCGAGGACTGGGCCACGTCCATGTTCGTGACCCCGGCCATGTTGGCCTTGTCCGAGTCGATGTCCAGGCGCACGCGGAAGATCTCCGCGCCCCAGTTGTCCTGGATGCGCTCGCCGTAGGGCGCGGCGCGCAGCAGGGTCTTGAGCTTCTCGGCGTTCTGGCGCAGGGCGCGCATGTCCTCGCCGTAGATGCGGATCTGCACCGGGATGCCGATGGGCGAACCGGTCTCCAGCTTGCGGGTGTCCACCCGGGCCCCGACGATCTTGGCCGAGAGGGCCTCCTGCAACGGCGGGATGAGCCCGCCGGTGTAGTGGTTGTCCTTCACCTCCACCAGCACCTGGGCGTAGTTCGGCTGGGACAGCTCGGGCGAGACCGAGAACCAGAAGCGCGGCCCGCCGCCGCCCACGAAGCTCGTCACCGAGGTGAGCACGTCCGCGGGCTTGCCCGGCTTGCCGATGGTCTTGCCGTACTCCGCGGCCGTCTGGCGCACCACGGCCTCCACTTGGCGGGTGACCTGGTCCGTGGCGCTCACGGGCGCGTCCTCCGGCAGCCAGACGTCCAGGTAGAAGAGGTAGGACAGGTCGTTGGGGAAGTACTGCGGATTGAGCCGGCTCTGCATCCAGAAGCCCGAGACCACGATGACCAGGGACGCGGCCAGGGTCTTCCAGCGGTGGTCGATGCAGAAGCTCACCAGCCTGCTGTAGTACTTGAAGAAGCCCCGGGAGCGCATCTCCTCCATGCTGACGGCCTCGTTCTTGCCGGGGCGCAGCAGGGAGCGGCCGATGAGCGGGATGAAGGTCATGGAGACGATGCGCGAGGCGATCAGGGCGCAGGTGACCACGATGGGCAGGGAGTACAGGAAGCGGCCCTTGTCGCCCTCCAGCATGAGGTACGGCAGGTAGGCCACGATGTTCGTCACCGTGGCGTACATGATGGCCTTGGCCAGCTTCACCGGCCCGAGCCAAGCCGCCACGTCCGGCGGCCTGCCCGCCCGCAGCTCGTGCTTGATGGCGTCGTTGGCCACCACGGGGTCGTCCACCAGGAGCCCCAGGGCGATGATGAGCGCGGCCAGGGAGACCTGCTGGAGGTCGATGCCCACGAGATGCATCATGCCGAAGGTCATGGCCAGGGTGATGGGGATGGACATGGCCATGAGCAGGGCCGAGCGCCATTCGCGGAAGCCGATGAAGGCCACGATGACCACCAGGGCGATGGCCTCGTAGATGCTGTCCATGAACAGGTCGATCTTCTCCACCACCTGCCGGGGCTGGTCCGAGGTCCGGGCCAGGATCAGGTCGTCGGGCAGGCGGGCCTTGAGCCCGGCCAGCACGCCGTCCACCTGCTCGGAGAAGTCCGCGATCTGTTCGCCCGAACGCATGTTGATGGCCAGGGTGATGGCCCGGCAGCGCTGCCACTCGCCCTTGGGGTCGCGCCAGACGTGGTAGTTCAGGTTGGTCTTGGGGTTCTCGTAGTCCCGGTTGATGTCCACGATGTCGCGCAGGTAGACCGGCGCGCCGTTCTTGCTCACCGTGATGACCGCCGAGGCCAGCTCGGACGCGTTCTTGAACTCGCCCGAGGGATTGATGAGCAGGTTCTTGCCCTGGGCCTCGATGATGCCGCCGGGCAGGGCGATGTTGCGCGCGGCCAGGATGTTCTGGAGATCCCAGGGGTTCAGGCCGTAGGCCGCCAGGCGCGGCTGGGAATACTCCAGGTAGACCGTCTCGTTGACCACGCCCCAGCGGGAGATCTTGCTCACGATGGGCAGGGTCAGCAGGGTGCGCTGGATGGTCTCGGTGAAGTCCTCCAGCTGCTTGTAGGTGTAGCGGTTGCCGGCCACGGCGCCGAGCTTGGCCCGGGTCTCGGCCGGATCGTGGACCAGGGCCGGGAACCACATGTCCGGGCTGAACTCCGAGGCCCGCAGGCGGTTGTTGGCGAAGACCCGCAGGTTGTTCAGCACCTCGGCGTCGGAGAGCCTGGTCCGCATGTCGAACACGGCCAGCCAGGGACCGGCGCTCACCCGCACGTCCTCGGCCAGCCCCTGGGCGAGCAGGTATTCGCGCAGCAGTTCGGCCTTGCGCCGGATCAGGGACAGGGCGCTCGTCTCGGGATAGACCACCACCACGCTCAGGCGCGGGTCCTGGGCGTCGCCGCGCAGCTCGCGGATGGTCTTCTCGGCGTCCCGGGCGCGCAGGTCCACCTCCACCTCGCTCACCGGCGGCGAGGCCACGGTGAGCATGAGGGTGGCGGTGTCGCCGAAGTCCTTGATGAACTGCACCGGCCCCGCGCCCTCGGGCAGCCCGGCGATGGCCATGAGCTTGTTGTTGATGTCGTCGAAGGTCTCGCCGGTGGAGTCCAGGTCGTCCTGGAGCTTGACCTTGACCACGGACAGGCCCGTGCGGGTGGTGGCCTCGATGCGGTCCACCTCGTCGTTGGCCGAGATGGCCTGCTCGATCTTGCGGGTCACGAGCTGCTCGACCTTCTCCGAGGGGATGCCCGGCCAGGGACAGAGGGCCACGGCCTCGCGCACCGGGATGTCCGGGTCCTTGCGCTGGGGCATGTGCAGATAGCCGTAGACGCCCCAGAGCATCACCGCGGCCAGGAGCACCCAGGAGATGTGCCGATTCTCGACGAAATAGCGGGCCGTGTTGTGCGAGGCCAGAAGTTTGGCCTCGTCGCGGGGTTCGTGGCTCATGTCGGCCTCACGGGATGATGTTCACGGTCTGGCCCTCGAAGACCTGGCTGGCCCCGGAGACGACCACCCGCTCACCGGCGGCGACGCCCTCGGTGATGGCCACGGCGTCGCCCTTGACCGCGCCGAGCTGGACCTTGCGGCCCGTGACGATGGGCTTGCCGTCCTTCTCGCTCACCAGCCAGACCATGTAGCCGTCGGCCCCGTCCGGGGGACGGACCACGGCCGAGAGCGGCACGACCATGCCCGCCGGGGCGGCGCTCTTGCCGTCGCCCAGCGTCACCTGGGCGATCATGCCCTCCTTGAGTTCGAAGCCCGGGTTCTGGACCTCCACGTCCACGTTGAAGACCCGGCTCTTGGCGTCGGCCGAGGGCGAAACCGAGAGCACCGTGCCCTGGAAGCTCTTGTTGCCCAGGGCCTCCACGGTCACGCTCAGGGAGTCGCCGGCCTTGACCAGGGAGAGCGCCGTGTCCGGCACGCCGAACTGCGCCTTCACCGAGGAGAGGTCCGAGAGCACGAAGGCCAGGGTTCCGGCCTTGACCAGGGTGCCCAGCTCCACCTGGCGCTTGACCACGAAGCAGTCCATCGGGGACTTGAGTTCCGTGTCGCCGAGCTGGATGTCCGCCGACTCCAGGGCCGAGCGGGTCTGCTCCACCTTGGACTTGGCCACGGAGAGCATCTCGGTGGCCCGGTCGAATTCGCTCTGGGAGATGTAGCCGCCCTTCACCAGCTCGGCGGCCCGCTGGTAGTCGAGCTGGGCCTGGCGCATCTGGGCCTGGGCCTCGCCCAGGACGCCGCGGGCCTGGCTGGACTGGGCCACGTAGTCGCTGACCCGCACCCGGGCCAGCAGGGCCCCGGCCTTGACCATGTCGCCGGGCTGCACGTCGCGGAGCTTGCCGTCCGGGCCGGGAACCTGGAGGATGGCCTCCACGTAGCCGCCGACCTTGAAGGCCATCTCCACCTGGGCCCGGGGCACGAAGCTGGCGGAATACTTGAACCCGGAGGTCATGCTTCCGGGCTGCGCGGCCAGCACCCGCACCGGGGTCGGCGGCGGCGCGTCGGACTTGCCGCGATCGCAGGCCAGGGACAGGAAAGCGGCCAGGAAGGCCGCCGCGAAGGACATCATCCCGAGGGAACCGAACCGGACGCCGTGGACTTTCATGGCACACCTCACGAGGGGGGATCCGTCTCTTTCGTCCAGCCTTACACCAGTGCGCCCAGGAAACGCAATTTCTAATTTGTTTTCAGAGGGTAAAGGTCGCGAACCGGCTACTGCCGCTGTTCCTGGGAACCGTCGGGCATGCCCCGGCGGCGGCGGAAGCGCATGTAGGAGGCCTGCTCGCGCACGGTCTCCACGTTCTCGCAGAACAGCTCCACCAGGTCGGGGTCCAGCCGCCCGCCCCGGGCCTCGTCGCGCAGGATGCCCAGGGCCGCCTGGCTGGAGGAGGCGGGCTTGTAGTGCCGCTCCTGGGTGATGGCGTCGTAGATGTCCACGATGGCCAGCAGGCGGCTCTGGAAGAGGATGTCCTCGCCGCGCGCGCCGTCGGGATAGCCCGAGCCGTCGAGGCGCTCGTGGTGCTGGCGCACGATGGTCCGCAGATTGGACAGGCCGTTCTTGAACGGGATGTGCTGGAGGATGCGGTGGCTCTCGGCCGGGTGGCGCTCGATCTCGCGGCGTTCCTCCGGGGTCAGGTTGCCGTAGGACAGAAGCAGGCAGCGCTGCTCGTCCTCGCGCAAGAGCGGGACGTGGCGGCCCTCCACGTTCCAGGCCGTGCCCGCAAGGACGCGCACGAACTCCAGGTCCTCCTGGCTGGGCGTCACCGTGGCGTTGATGCTCCGCAGCCGCTCGAAGGCCGAGCGCCAGGGATAGTCCGCGCACTGGCCGAAGAGTTCCAGCCGCAGCCCGATGATCTCCAGGAGCTTTTCCGGCAGGCGGGTGTCCTTGGTCAGGACCTCCTCCTTGATGCCGATCTTGCCGATGTCGTGGAGGATGCCCGCGTAGTAGACCTCGTTGATCTCGTCCTCGGAGAAGGTCACGTGCGGGAAGCGGGTCTCGTCGGCGTCCACCACCTGGGCGAAGGCCGCCGCCAGGCTGGCCACGCGCTCGGAGTGTCCGGCCGTGAACGGGTCGCGAGCGTCGATTGCCTCGGCCAGGGCCTGGAGCAGGGCCTCCATGAGCACCTGGATGCCCTCGAAATTCTGGGCGTTGCTCACCGCGATCCCGGCCACCGAGGCCAGGGTGGAGAGGTGCTTCAGGTGCGCGGCCCGGAACGGCCCGGTCTCGCGCGCGGCGAGCACGAGCACGCCCACCAGGCGCACCGGCGAGATGATCGGCAGCACGAGCATGGCCCGGACCCCGGCGGCCTCCCCGGCCCAGCGGGAATCATGGGAGAGGTCGTTGACGATCTCGCCCCGGCCGCTCTCGACCACCTCCCGGAACAGGCGGCTGCCGGGCACGCCGCCCAGGGTCGCGGACGGCGCGCCGAAGCACCCGGCCGAGGCGAACGAACCTCCGGACTCCAGGAAGACGCAGCCCAGGTCCGCGGGCACCGCGCCCTCCCGGCACTCCTCCAGCAGGGCCTGGGTGGTGTCGCGCAGGCGGAGGGTGTTGTTCAGGGCGAAGACCGAGCGGTGCAGCAGGGCCAGCTCGCGGTATTTCTGCAGGGTCTCGTCGGCGATGGCCCGGCGGGCGGCCTCGGCCTCGGAGGCGGCGTGCAGCGAGAAGGCCAGGAAATCCAGGATGCGCCGCCAAGCCAGGCGATCCCCGCTCGGCCGCGCGGCCAGTCCGTCCAGGCAGAGCGTCAGGCAGGCCTGCTCGCCCTCCAGGAACAGGGGCACGGAGAGGTTGTCCGGGCAGGTGGGGCTGTAGTGCTCCAGCGCGCTTCCGGCGGCCGCCTCGGCCCCGGAGCCGAGAATCACATACAGGGCCGCGCCGGGCGGCAGGAGCGACAGGGAACGATCGAGGAAATCACGCAGGAATTCGACCGGAAGGTGCCGCTTGAGCCGGGACATGAACGCTCCGGCGTCAGACGGGCAGGCCCAGGATGTCCCGGGCGGCGTCCACCACCTCGTCGGGATCGAAGGGCTTGGTCATGTATTGGCCCGCGCCGGACTCCAGGCCCTGGCGGCGGTCGGTTTCCTGGCCCTTGGCCGTGAGCAGGATGATGCGCACTCCCTTGAGTTCCGGGTCGCGGGTCACGGCCTCGCAGACCTCGTAGCCGTTCATGCGCGGCATCATGATGTCCAGGAAGACCAGGTCCGGGCGCTCCCGGCGGATGGCCTCCAGGCCCTCGATGCCGTTGGAGGCGGTGAGGATGGTTACGTCGTGGGCGTCTTCCAGGTCTTCCAGGGCCTGGACCAGGAGCATGCGGATATGGACCTCGTCGTCCACGATGAGAATCTTCCCGGACATGCACCACTCCCGCGAGCGAACAATTGCTCTTCCTTTGACACAATCTCCGGCCACAGACAAGGGTTTGCGGTTCAACGGCCTTCAAATTCAATAAAAACCATGCTAGAAGAAGGGCCCGACCGCCTTTCCAGGGCCGACGGCATTCCATCAGGGGGGACTCACCGCATGCGAGGATCGGGCACTTCCCGGGGACGGACCCCGCGCCTCGCCGCGCTTCTCGGCCTGGCCCTCTGCCTGGCCCTGGCCGCGCTTCCGGCCCTGGCCGCCGACGACATCCTCCTGGGCGTCAACTACCCCCTCACCGGCCCCTACTCCGTGGAGGGCCTGGACCAGATCCGGGCCGCGCGCCTGGCCGTGGACGAGATCAACGCCCAGGGCGGCATCCTCGGCCGCCGCGTGGAGCTGGTGCCCCGCGACTCGGCCTCGGACGTGCTCCAGACCCGGCTCAATGTCCGCGACCTGCTGGACGAGGGCTGCCGGATGATCTTCGGCGGCTCCTCCAGCGCCGTGGCCATCGAGGCCGCCCGGCTCTGCGCCGAGGCCGGGGCGCCCTTCTTCGGCACCCTGACCTATTCCACGGCCTTCGGCGTGGAGAACGGCCGGCGCATGGCCTTCCGCGAGTGCCCGGACGCCCGGATGACGGCCGGGGTCCTGGGCCCCTGGCTCAACGCCCGCTTCGCCGGAAAGAAGTATTTCTACATCACCGCCGACTACACCTGGGGCTGGTCCGCCGAGGCGACCCTGCGCCGGGCCACCGGCACCCTGGACCTGGAGGCCAACCCCGGCCTGCTCACGCCCCTGGGGGCCACGGACTACACCGCCGAGCTGGAGCAGGCCCGCGACGCCCAGCCCGCCGTGCTCGTGCTGGCCCTGTTCGGCAAGGACATGGCCTACGCCCTGGAGAAGGCCGTGGAAATGGGCCTGCCGCGCTTCTGCCAGATCGTGGTCCCGAACCTGACCCTGGGCATGGCCGAGCGCGCCGGGGCCGTGGCCATGCACGGGGTCGTGGGCGCCACGCCCTGGACCTGGAAGGCCCCCGCCCTGCTCGGCCAGACGCGCGGCCAGGCCTTCGTGGACGAGTTCGTGCGGCGCTACCGCCGCTACCCGAGCACCTCCGGGGCCAGCGCCTACACCATCGTCTATGAATACAAGGCCGCGGCCGAGGCCGCCAAGTCCCTGGAGCCCGCCGACGTGGTCCGGGCCCTGGAAGGACGCACCTTCCGGCTGCTCAAGGACGACCAGACCTGGCGCGCCCTGGACCACCAGAACGTCCAGACCGTGTTCCTCGTGCGCGGCAACCCGCCGGAAAAGGTCCTGGCCGACCCCCTGCGCCTGGACTACTTCGAAATCCTGGAGGCCCGCACCGGGCCCGAGATCGTCATGGGCGAGGAGGAGTGGCGGGAACTGCGCAAGGAGAGCGGGCTGCCCCCGCGCCTGGAGCGCCTGGAGGGCGACCAGCCGTGAAGCACCCCGACCGGAACCGCTTCCTGCCCCTGCCCCAGAGCACCTTCTGGCGCTTCCTGTTCATCAGCTCGGTGATCGCCGTGGTCACGGCCGCGGCGGCCATGGGCGTGGCCTGGATGCTCGGCCGGACCATCGTGCACGAAATCCAGGAAGAGGGCAGTCTGGCCGTGCTGCGCAGCGCCGTGGACCTGGTGGGCCGCACGCGCATCGCGGACGAGCAGATGCGGGCCTTCTACATGGACCAGCGCCGCGAGGCCCTGCGCAGCACCAACGACTACACCGTGAACATGCTCCAGACCTACGAACGCCAGATCCGCCTCCAGGGCCGCAAGCCCGAGGAGGCCCGGGCCACGGCCCTGGCCCGCCTGGGCGAGGTCTCGGCCGGACTGGACCACCCCGTGTTCATCATCGGCGCGGACCGTCTCCTGCTCGTCCACCCCAACCCGGAGTTCGTGGGCCGCGACAGCCGGGAGTTCCGCGACAGCCAGGGCCGCCCGCTGTTCGAGGAGACCCTGGAGGCCGCCCGCCGCGCCCGGCCCGGCCAGTCCGTGTTCGGCCTCTACCCCTGGGTCAACCCCAAGACCCTGCGCCTGGAGCTCAAGCTCCTGGCCGCGCGCCACTTCCAGCCCTGGGACCTGACCGTCTGCGCGGACATGTTCATGGGCGACGTGGAGCAGGACCTGGCCCCCCGGCGGCTGGCCAACCTGGGCGAACTCCAGGCCCGCATCCGCGAAATCATGGTGGCCAAGACCGGCTACATGTTCGTCATGGACCAGAACGGAACCATGATCGCCCATCCCGTGCTCACCGGCCAGAACATCTTCAATCTCAAGGACAGCGACGGCCACAACATGGGCGATCTCGTGCGCAAGGCCGCCGAGCGGCCCTTCGGCAGGAACAGCTTCCGCTACTCCTGGGAGCGGCCCGACGACCGGGGCGACTTCTCCAACGAGAAGATCGCCTGGTGCATCCGCGAGCCCACCACCGGCTGGTACGTGGCCGCCACGGCCTACGTGAAGGACATGGAGGCCGAGCTGCCGCGCCTGGCCCTGTCCATCTTCCTGCCCTCCCTGGGGGCCATCCTCGTCCTGGCCGGAGCCCTGGCCCTGCTCTTCCGCAACCTCATCCGCCCGGTGCGCGACCTCATCGCCGTGTGCCAGGCCGTGAGCCGGGGCGAGCTGGAGGTCATGGCCCCGGAGGACTCCCCGGGCGAGATGGGCTTCCTGTCCCGGCACTTCAACTTCATGATCCGCAGGCTGCGCGGCCTGCGCAAGAAGGAGGAGCGCCGCCGCCTGGATCTGGAGGCCCTGAACCGCGAGCTGGAAAAGGTCGTGGACGTGCGCACCCGGGCCCTCAAGCGCAAGGCCCAGAACCTGGAGGAGGCCAACCGGAGCCTGAAGGAGCTGGACACCATGAAGTCCGCCTTCCTCTCCTCGGTCTCCCACGAACTGCGCACCCCGCTCACCTCGGTGCTCGGTTTCGCCAAGCTCATCAGCCGCGACTTCGCCAACCACTTCCAGTCCCTGGCCGGGAACGAGGACAAGCTCGTGCGCCGGGCCCGGCGCATCCTGGACAACCTGGAGATCATCCGCTCCGAGGGCGAACGCCTGACCCGGCTCATCAACGACGTGCTCGACCTGAACAAGATCGAGTCCGGCCGCGTGGACTGGCGCGACGCGGACATCCTCGTGGAGGCCGTGGTGGAGCGGGCAGCGGCCGCCGTGCGGGGACAGTTCGCGGAGAAGCCGGAGCTGGAGCTGAAGGTGGAGGTGGAGCCCGGCCTGCCGCCCATGCACCTGGACTTCGACCGCATGGTCCAGGTCTTCCTCAACCTCCTGCACAACGCGGCCAAGTTCACCCGCGAGGGTTCCGTGACCGTGCGCGTGTTCCGCTCGGGCGAGATGCTGCGCGCCGAGGTCCAGGACACCGGCGTGGGCGTGCCCGAGGCCGACCGCGAACGCATCTTCGACAAGTTCCATCAGGTCCGCCTGAGCGACACCCTGCGCGAGAAGCCCCAGGGCACGGGCCTGGGCCTGGCCATCTGCCGCCAGATCGTGGAGCGCTACGGCGGGACCATCCGCGTGGAGTCCGAGGTGGGCCGGGGCAGCACGTTCATCATCGAGATGCCCCTGACGCCCGAGCCCCGCGAGGCCCAGCCCGAGGCCGCCGCCCCGCCCGAGCCCAGGCCGCGCTCGGACAAGGCCCTCGTGCTCGTGGCCGACGACGAGCCCTCGGTGAACGCCTTCCTGACCCAGCTCCTGGAGTCCCAGGACCTGGAGGTGGTTCAGGCCTTCGACGGCGAGTCGGCGGTGAAGAAGGCCGGGGCCTACCAGCCCGACCTCGTGATCATGGACATCATGATGCCCGGCATGGACGGCCGCACGGCCATCGCCCTGCTGCGCCGCGACCCGCGCACCGCGGGCATTCCCGTGATGGTGGTCTCGGCCCTGCCGGACCTCTCGGACATGGGCGGCGACGCGGCCCTGAAAAAGCCCGTGGACGAGGCCGCCTTCATCGAGGCCGTGAACTGCCTGCTCAACCGGGGACGCGGCGAACGGCCCGTGCTGGCCCTGCGCCGCAACGGCGAGACCGTGCCCGGCCCCTTCTTCGCCCTCTGCCCGGCCGAGAGCATCCTGCACTGCGACGAAACCGAGATGTGGCGGCGCATCGAGGCGGGCTTCACGGGCACCATCCTCCTGCCGCCCTGGGCCGTGGAACAGCTGGACATGCAGCGCCTGGTCACGCTCCCGGGCATCCACCTGCTCATCATCCCCCCGTCGTCCTCTTCCGGGGATTCATAGCCCACTTCGGCCCCCTTCGGGGGGGGCCTTCGGCCCTTTCCAGAAAGGCAGAAAGACGAAAGCCTCTTCCGCCTTTCTATGAACCGGCGAAGCCGGCGGCGAAGCCGGATATGGGGGGTTCCATGAGGTGGCGGATTTCGGCCAGGGCCTGTTCGTCCTCGCCCTCGAAGCGCAGGACCAGGGCGGCCTGGGTGTTGGAGGCCCGCACGAGGCCCCAGGCCCGGGGCAGGGTCAGGCGCACGCCGTCGGTGTCGTCCAGTCGCCAGCCGTTGCGCTCGGCCAGGTCGCGGAAGTGGGCCAGGGCCTTGTCCACCACCTGGAACTTGATCTCCTCGGGACAGTCCACGCGCAGTTCCGGGGTGTTGGCCGTGCGCGGCCAGCCCAGGAGGCGGGACAGGGGCGTGCCGGGATTCTCGTCCAGGACCTCCACCAGGCGCAGGGCCGCGTAGGAGGCGTCGTCGAAGCCGAAGAAGCGGTCGGAAAAGAACATGTGGCCGCTCATCTCCCCGGCCAGGGCCGCGCCGGTCTCGATGAGCTTGGCCTTCATGAGCGAGTGGCCGGTGGCGGCCATGACCGGCACGCCGCCGTGCTCCTCGATGTCCCGGAAGAGCAGGTGGGAGCATTTCACGTCGCCGATGACGATCTGGCCGGGCCGCCGCCGGAGCAGGCCGCGGGCGTAGAGGGCCAGGACCTGGTCCCCGAACATGAGCCGTCCGGTCTCGTCCACGGCGCCGATGCGGTCGCCGTCGCCGTCCAGGCCCACGCCCAGGTCCGCGCCGGACTCGCGGACCAGGTCCGAGAGCTGCCGGACGTTCTGCTCCACCACGGGGTCGGGGTGGTGGTTGGGAAAACCGCCGTCGGGCTCGCAGAACAGGCGGATCACCTCGCAGCCCACGCGTTCCAGGAGGTCGGCGGTGATCTCCCCGGCCGCGCCGTTGCCGCCGTCCACCACGACCTTGATGGGCCGGGACACGCGGAGCTGGGAGGACAGCTCGTCCAGATAGGAGGGGATCACGTCATGGCGCGAGACCAGGCCCGGCCGTTCGGCCCGGACGAAATCGCGGGCGGCCATGAGGTCGCGCAGGGCGGCGACGCCCTCGCCGTGCAGGGTGCTGGCCCCGCACCAGATCTTGAAGCCGTTGTACTCCGGCGGATTGTGGCTGGCCGTGACCATGACCCCGGCCTCCAGGCCGAAGTGCTTCACCGCGTAGTAGAGCACCGGGGTGGAGACCAGGCCCAGGGTGATCACGTCCACCCCGGCGGAGGCCAGGCCCAGGCAGAGGCGGTCGAGATATTCGGGCGAGGTGGCGCGGCAGTCGTGCCCGGCCACGGCCCGGGTCAGGCCCCGGCGGACGAAGAGCGTGCCGCAGGCGCGGCCCAGGTCCTCGGCGAAGTCGGGGTCCAGGTCGCGGTCCACCAGTCCCCGGATGTCGTAGGCGCGGAACACGCCGGGATTGAGTGCGATCATGGGTGCGGATTCCTTGGTTTCGGAGACGGCCGGAACGACTTTTCTTGACCTGGACCGCCATCCGTGGCTAGCATGGGCGCATTATGAGCTGGGATTGGGAAAAACTGCAAGAGCAACAGCGGCGCCAGCGCGGCGGCGGCCCCGTGGGCCCCGAGCTGGGAAACATCACCGACAAACTGAAGCAGTTCAAGGGCTTCCGCCTCCCGGGCGCGCGCGTTCTGGCGCTCGTGGTGCTGGGCCTTTGGCTCTTGTCCGGCATCTACATCGTGGAGCCGGACGAGGTGGGCGTGGTCACGCGCTTCGGGGCCTTCGACCGGGTGAGCGGCCCCGGGCCGCACTACCACATCCCGTTCCCGGTGGAGAGCGCGCAGACGCCGAAGACCACGCGCATCCGCAGGCTGGAGTTCGGCTTCCGCAGCATCGGCCGCCAGGGCGACTCCCAGATGGCGACCCGGCCGGTGCCCGAGGAATCGCTCATGCTCACCGGGGACGAGAACATCGTGGACGTGCAGTTCACGGTGCAGTTCCTGGTCAAGGACGCCGTGGCCTACCTGTTCAACGTGGCCGACCCCGAGGGCGCGGTGAAGGGCGCGGCCGAGGCGGCCATGCGCGAGGTCATGGGCAAGAGCAAGATCGACGCGGCGCTCACCTCGGGCAAGGAAGAGATCCAGATCCAGACCCGGGAGCTCATGCAGGAGATCCTGGACCGCTATGACGCGGGCATCAAGGTGGTGGCCGCGCAGCTGCAATACGTGCATCCCCCGGCCGAGGTCATCGAGGCCTTCAAGGACGTGGCCAGCGCCCGCGAGGACAAGAGCCGCTTCATCAACGAGGCCGACGCCTACCGCAACGACATCCTGCCCAAGGCCAGGGGCCAGGCCGCGGTCATCGTGAACCAGGCCGAGGCCTACCGCGAAAGCGTGACCCGCACCTCCCAGGGCGAGGCCTCGCGCTTCCTGGCCGTGCTCGCCGAATACAACAAGGCCAAGGACGTGACGCGCCAGCGCCTGTACCTGGAGACCATGGAGCGCGTGCTCGGGAATCCGGCCACGGAAAAGCTCGTGCTCACGGACAAGGCCCTGGAGAAGACCGTTCCCTATCTGCCCCTGCCCGCCCTTACGCCGGTCAGGCCCGCGCCCGCCCCGGAAGGAGGCAAGAAGCAGTGAGCAACAAACAGATCGCCCTGGTGGCCGGAGCGGTGCTCCTGTTCCTGGTCCTGACCCAGACCGCCTTCGTGGTGCATCAGACCGAGACGGCCATCGTGGTCCAGCTCGGCAAGCCCGTGTCCGCCGCGCTCAAGCCCGGCCTGCACTTCAAGCTGCCCCTGGTGCAGAGCGTGACCTTCTTCGACGCCCGCGTGCTGGACTATGACGCCAAGCGCGCTGAAATCCTCACCGAGGACAAGAAGGCCATGGTGGTGGACCACTACACCAAGTGGCGCATCACGGATCCGTTGTTGTTCTACCAGACCGTGCGCACCGAGGCCGGAGCCCAGGCGCGGCTGGACGACATCACCTACGCCGCGCTGCGCGAGGCCCTGGGCCGCCACACGCTCATCGAGGTGGTCTCCGAGAAGCGCACCGAGATCATGGACCAGGTGGTCAAGCAGTCCCAGGAACTGCTTTCGCCCTACGGCATCCTGGTGGTGGACGTGCGCATCAAGCGCACGGACCTGCCGCCGGAGAACGAGCGGGCCATCTTCGGCCGCATGCAGGCCGAGCGCGAGCGCCAGGCCAAGCAGTACCGCTCCGAGGGCCAGGAGGAGGCCGCCAAGATCAAGGCCCAGGCCGACAAGGAGCGGACCGTGATCCTGGCCGAGGCCGAGCGCCAGGCCTCCACCATCCGGGGCGCGGGCGACGCCCAGGCCACCCGGACCTATGCCGAGGCCTACGGCCAGTCGCCGGAATTCTACGCCTTCAAGCGCAGCCTGGAGGCCTACGAGTCCTCGCTCAAGGACAACACGCGCCTGGTCCTGACGCCGGGCAGCCCCTTCCTGCGCTACTTCCAGTAGCCATTTCCACAGTTTTTTCCGATCCGTCGCCCGGGGTTTTATTTTTTTCGTGAATTAAGCGGGCGCTCACTTCTCAATTCAAAAATCTGCTATATTCTTTCGCATGGGACCGGCCCGATCGAGGCGCGCCGCCGGTTTCCGAATGCTTTTCTTGACATTCGCACGGGGTCTGTCTACTAGACCTCTATTTTCATCAAGGAGAACACGGGACAGATAAAAGTATAGGATTGATAAAGCGGCGCGAGGGGTAAAAAGTGAAGGGATTTGCCGATTCGTCGCCGCCACTTTGCTGGGAATCAACAGAGGGGGACGCTTCATGCCAACGAAACAACGGAACAGGACCAACACGATCGGACTATAAGTAGACGCATATAACTACACAACTAGTTGTGATCCAGTATTTACGACCTGATAAGGGAGCGCATATGCCCAAGAATAAGAAGAAGTGCGACGAAAACCTCGAACGCTGGTTCAACGAGGTTCTCGAGCGCATCAAGAAGGCCACCGGGGCGCGGACCCAGGTGCAGCTGGCGGAGGTCCTGGACGTCCGGCAGTCGAGCATCTCGGACGCCAAGCGCCGCTGCTCGGTGCCCGCCGACTGGTTCCTCAAGCTCTTCCGCAGCCACGGCCTCTCGCCGGACTGGCTGGCCCAGGGCACGGAGCCGGTCTACCTGAACCCCAACCGCGGCAAGGTGGCCGCCGACGCGCTGCTGCGTGAAGCTCCCGCGCCCTACGGCAAGCCCCACTCCCGCAGCCGCGTGGTGCCGGTCTGTTCCATGGCCGCGCCCAAGAACGGCGGTCCCGCCTGGGAGCCGCTGCCCGTGGACGACTTGGCCATCCCCGAGAGCTTCCACCGCGACAGCCTGGTGGTGGTCAAGATGGACTCCACCGGCATGGAGCCGATCATCTGCCGGGGCTCCTTCGTGGGCATCGACACGGCCCAGAAGCAGTGCCCGGACGGCGACTTCACCGCCGTCTACTTCCCCAAGCAGGGACTCCTCGTCCGCCGCGTCTACTTCCAGAACGGCGAGTACGTCCTGCGCGCGGAGAAGGACTATTCCGACATCGTCATCCCCGCCGAGGAGATGAAGGACCGCATCGTGGGCCGTGTGACCTGGGTGCTCCAGAACATCACCCCGATGTAGGTCCGCCGCTGTTTCCCAGCAGCCGCAAGGCCCGGACGCCAAGCGTTCGGGCCTTTTTTCCGCCCTCCGCCCGCTTGACGCGAGGTTTCCCAGGACCTACGCTTCGAATCCGGCCTTCAGGCCGAAGGAGAACGTCACATGTCCAAGCAACTCACCGCCCCGGACATCCAGGCCCTCAAGGGCCGCCGCAAGATCGTGGCCGTCACGGCCTACGACTATCCCACGGGCTGCATCGCGGACGCCGCCGAGCCGGACGTCGTGCTCGTGGGCGACTCCCTGGGCATGGTCGTCATGGGCCTGCCCGACACCCTGTCCGTGACCATGGAGGACATGCTCCACCACTGCCGCTGCGCCGCGCGCGGCGTCAGCCACGCCCTGCTGGTGGGCGACCTGCCCTTCCTCTCCTACCAGGCGGGCGTGGAGCAGGCCGTGCTGAACGCCGGACGCTTCCTCAAGGAAGGCGACGCCCGGGCCGTGAAGCTGGAGGGCGGCCGGGCCGTGCTGCCCCAGGTGCGGGCCATCGTGGCCGCGGGCATCCCGGTCATGGGCCACATCGGACTCACGCCCCAGCACATCGCCGGGTTCGGCGGGTTCAAGGCCCAGGGCAAGACCGCCGAAGCCGCGCGCATCCTCTTGGAGGACGCCCGGGCCCTGGCCGACGCGGGCTGCTTCGCCCTGACCCTGGAGGCCGTGCCCCGCGAGGTGGCCCGGCTCGTCACCGAGGCCGTGGCCATTCCGACCATCGGCATCGGTGCGGGGCCGGACACCGACGGCCAGGTCCTGGTCTTCCACGACCTGCTCGGCCTGTTCGACCGCTTCGTGCCCAAGTTCGTGAAGCAGTACGCCCAGCTCTTCGGACCGGCGGTGGAGGCCGTGCGGACCTACGCCGAGGAGGTGCGCCAGGGGACCTTCCCGGGCCCCGAGCACACCACTCCCATGGACTCCAAGGAACTGGAACGGCTCACGGACTGACCCGCCGCGCATGGAACTGAACGCGCACGTGCTCTGGAACGGGCTGGCCTGGCCCCTCGTCCGCCTCTGCTTCGCGGTGAGCGTGGGCCTGTTCGTGGGCAACCTCATTGAGTCCCTGAACTGGACCCGGGCCGTGGCCAAGGTGGCCGCGCCGCTCATCCGCCTGGCCCGGCTCCAGGACATCTCCGGGGCCAGCTTCAGCATGGCCTTCTTCTCCGGCGCGGCGGCCAACTCCATGCTGGCCGAGGCCTACGAGCAGGGCAAGATGACCGACCGGGAGGTCATCCTCTCCAACCTCTTCAACAGCCTGCCCACCAACTTCCTGCACCTGCCCACGGTGCTGGCCCTGGCCGTGCCCTTCCTGCGCGAGGCGGCCTTCGTCTACGTGGGCCTGACCGTGCTCTCGGCGCTCATCCGCACGGCGGTCATCGTGGGCTGGGGGCGCTTCACCCTGCCGCCCCTGCCCGAGGGCTGCGTGGTCTGCCTGCTCAACGACGGCGGCTTCAAGGGGCTGGGCCCGGCCCTGCGCAAGACCTGGGAGCGCTTCAAGAAGCGCCTGCCCCGGCTCCTCTTCATCACCGTGCCGGTCTACACCCTGTTCTTCTTCCTCAAGCGCTGGGGCGTGTTCGACATGGTGGAGTCGGCCATGAGCCACAGCCTGCTGCTCGCCTGGCTGCCGCCCGAGGCCGTTGGCGTGGTGGCCTTCCAGCTGGCCGCCGAAACCACCGCGGGCTTCGCCGCGGCCGGAGCCCTGCTCACCACCGGCGCGCTGAGCGTCAAGGAGATGGTCCTGGCGCTCCTGGTGGGGGCCATCCTCTCCACGCCCATGCGCGCGGTGCGCCACCAGTTCCCCTACTACGCCGGGATATTCAAGACCCGCCTGGCCGTGCGCCTCATCCTGCACAACCAGGCCCTGCGCGCCGCGACCCTGGCCCTGGTGGCCGCGCTCTACGCCCTCCTGGGTTGACGCCTCCCCGGACGTGCACCCGCGCGGATCGCCCTGCACATATGTGCAGATATTGGTGCAATAGTTGTGCAACCCATTGCACGAACCGTCCACCCTCCTCCGCCGCAATAATTTGTGAAATCCAATGATTCAAGCAAGAAGCATACTTTGGCACGGGGTTCGCATTTCTTCGAATCGTACAGCACAGCGAGCCTCACCCAGTCACACGTTTCCTTCCCAAACTCCTCTCTCTCCGTAAGAAGGGGGCCCCAAAAGGGCCCCCTTCTTATTTGTGCAACCAACCCGCGCAGGACCGGGTCAGGGGCCGGGAGCGGCCGCCGCTTCCGCCCGGGGGGCGGGGCGGGGGCCGACGGCCGCGCCGTCCTCGGCCTGGGCCGCGGACTCGGCGGCCCAGCCGCCCCCCAGGGCCTTGTAGAGCGCCACCAGGGCGGTGAGCTGGTCGGCCCGGCACTGGTCCAGGCTGTCCTGGACGGCGTAGAGCGTGTCCTGGGCCGAGAGCACGTCCAGGAAATTCACCAGGCCCTTGGCGTAGCGTTCGCGGGCCAGGGACACGCTCTCTTCGGCCGCGCGCTCGGCCTCGGTCAGGGAGACCCGGCGGGCGCTCTGGGCGGAGGAAGAGGCCAGGGCGTTCTCCACATCCTCCAGAGCGGTCAGGAAGGCCGCCCGGTAGGCGGCCAGGGCCTCGTCGTAGGCGGCGCGCTTCTGTTCGACGGCGGCCAGGGTCGAGCCGCCGGAGAAGATCGGCAGCGTGACGCCCGGCACGATGGACCAGTAGCGACTGGCGCTGCTCACGAGGGTCTTGCTCCCCGCGCTCTGCAGGCCCAGGCCCAGGGTCAGGTCGAAGCTCGGATAGAGGTCGGCCGTGGCCACGCCGATCTCGGCCGAGGCCGCCGCCAGCCTGCGCTCGGAGGCGCGCAGGTCCGGCCGCCGGGCGAGCAGTTGCGCGGGCAGGCCGGTAGCGAGCAGGGCCTCGCCCGGTTCGGGCAGGGGCCGGACCGGGGCCAGCTCGGCCGTGAGCGTTCCCGGGGCCTGACCCAGGAGGATGGCCAGGCGGTGCATGGCCTGCTTGACCGCGGACTCCAGGCTGGGGATGTCGGCCTCGGTGGCGGCCCGCTGGGACTCGGCCCGGGCCACGTCCAGCCAGCTCACCAGCCCGGCCCGCCAGCGCGCCCGGGTGACGTCCACGGTCTGGCGCTGGGCCTCCAGGTTGGCCCTGGCGATGGCCAGGCGGCTCTGGGACGAGCGCAGGCCGATGTAGGAGTCGGCCACGTCGCCCAGGAGCGTGAGCAGGGCGTTGTGCAGATCCTCCCGTCCGGCCTCCAGGGAGGCCTGGGCCGACTCCACGTTCCGCCGCGCGCGGCCGAAGAGGTCCAGCTCCCAGGAGGCGTCGAACCCGGCCTGGGAGAGCGTGCTCGTCTTGCCGCTGGAATAGGACGCGCCCTCCACGGCGTTCCTGCTCTCCTTGCTGCGGGTGATCGCGCCCGAGCCCTCCAGCGTGGGCCACAGGCCGCCGCGGGCGCCCCGCAGGGCCGCCCGGGCCTGGACCACGCGCGCCCGGGCCTGCTCCAGGTCCAGGTTGGCGCGCGCGGCCCGCTCCATGAGGCTGTCCAGGACCGGGTCGCCGAAGCCCCTCCACCAGGCGGCCATTTCCAGGTTCGGGGCCTCGGCCGTGGCCGTGGCCGCCTCGCTGAACGTCCCGGGGGCCTCGATCACGGGCCGGGCGTAATCCGGGCCCACGGCCGCGCAGCCCGCGCAGGCCAGGGCCAGGAGCAGGCCCGCCAGACAGCGCCGGGGACTCACCCGCCCGCTCCCGCCGGAGTCCCGGCCCCGGCCGCGCCTCCCGCCGGGAGTTCCGTTCCTCCGGCCGAGGCCGGAACGGATTCGACGGCCGTGGCGTTGGCCTCGGCCTGCATGGAGGAGACGATGGGCCGGGCCTCGATGAAGGCGTCCACCTGCTGCCCCACGTAGGCCGCTGGCAGGTCCGCGCGGCGGAAGGCGTAGACCACCTGGAGCACGCGGGTGTCCACCTGCTCGGTGCTGCTGCCGGAGAGCTGGGTCTTGGGCCGCACGTAGGGTTCGGTACGCACGTAGTCCAGGAAGACCTTGAAGTCGCGGTTGCCGCGCAGGAAGGCCACGGCCCGGGCCCCGGGCTCGAAGCGCCAGGCGTCGTTCTCGTCGATGTCCACGCGCACGTGCAGGGTGTCCATGTCGCCCAGGCGCAGGAGCGGGGTGTCCAGGACCCCGGCGGCGGCGTATTCGCCGGGCCGCACGTTGACCTGCAGGATCTCGCCGTCGATGGGCGCGCGCACGCCGAGCAGGTCCAGGGCCGTGCGCGCGGCGGCCAGGTCGGCCTCGGCCACGGCCACGTCGGCCTGGGCGCTCTTCACCTTGGCCCGGTAGAGGTACATGGCGTTGCGCCGCTTCTCCAGGTCGTCCAGGCTCACAGCCCTGGGGTCGGTGACGGTGCTCACGAGCCGGTACTGGGTCTCGTAGTCCCGGCAGCTCGCCTCGGCCTCCTCCAGGGAGGCCCGGGCCTTGGCCAGGGCGGCCTGCTTCTGGGCCAACTCGGCCCGCCGGTCGCGGTCGTCGATCTCGAACAGGAGGTCCCCGGCGGCCACCCGCCGGCCCACCTTCACGGCCACGGCGCGGACCACGCCGCCCACGGGCGTGCCCACGGCGATGTTGTCCGAACTGGCCTCCACGATGCCCGAGCCGCCGACATAGGCGGCGAACGGCGCGCGCGAGGGCTGGGCCACGGGCTGGGCCGGAGGCGTGACGCGCTGGGAGCGCAGGGCCACGGACACGGCCAGGGCCAGCCCGCCGAGGGCCAGGAGGGGCAGGATCTTGTTGCGCAGGGTCATGCGGTGTTCCTCGCGGCGGCCGTCTCGATGCGCTCGATGCGGCCGTCGTCCATGTGCGCGATGCGGTCGGCGCAGCCGAAAATGCGCGCGTCGTGGGTCACGATGATGAGCGTCCGGCCGTTGCCCGTGGCCAGGGAGCGCAGGGTCTCCATGACCTGCATGCCGGTCCGGTGGTCCAGGGCGCTGGTGGGCTCGTCGCAGACCGCCAGGCGGGGATCGTGGACCAGGGCCCGGGCCACGGCCACGCGCTGCTGCTGGCCGCCGGAGAGCTGGGCGGGCAGGGAGCGGACCCGGTCCCCCAGGCCCACCTGGCCCAGGGCCTCGGCGGCCCGGGCCTCGGCCTCCCCGCGGCGCTTCCCGAGGATGAGCAGCGGGATGGAGACGTTCTCCAGGGCGCTCAGGCTGGGAATGAGGTTGAAGGCCTGGAACACGAAGCCGATGTTCCGGCCCCGGAAGGCCACCCGCTCGCGGCCGGACAATTCGCGCGGGTCCTGGCCGAAGAGTTCGCAGAGCCCCTCGTCGCGGTCGAGAATCCCGGCCACCACGGAGATGAGCGTGGTCTTGCCGCAGCCCGAGGGGCCCACGAGCATGAGCAGTTCGCCGGGGGCCGCCTCGAGGTCCACCCCGCGCAAGGCGAACACCCGGTTCTCCTTCGATCCGTAGGACTTGGTCAGGCCCGCGCAGCGCACGGCCCAGGGCGTGGAGCTGGTCACGGTCAGCCCTTGAAGACCACGGCGGGTTCGAGGCGGAGCACCTTGCGGATGCTCACCAGGGCGGCGGCCAGGACGATGAGCAGCACCGCCCCGCCGCTGCCCAGCAGGAGCTGCCAGGAGAGGTCCATGGACGGGCCGTTGCCGCCCTTCATCCCGGCCGCGAAGGCCGCCGTCAGGCCGGAGCCCAGGCCGAAGCCGATGAGCCCCACGCTGAGGGCCTGGAGCAGGATCATGAGCACGAGCATGCGGCTGCCCGCGCCCATGGCCTTGAACACGCCGAAGTGGCGCAGGTTGTCCAGGGTGAAGTTGTAGAAGATCTGGCCCGTGACCGCCGCGCCGATGACGAAGCCGACCAGGACCACGAAGCCGAAATTGATGAGCACGTTGGTGTTCTTGATCATGTACGAGAGGGACTTCTCCTTGAACTCCGAGGCGGTGCAGGCCAGCAGCCCGGTCTGGGCCTCGATCCGCCGGGCAACCAGGGCCGGGTCCTCCCCGGGCTTGGCCTGGGCCAGGACGAAGGCCAGGTTCTTGCGCTCGGTGAGCGCGAAGGACTTGGCCCGGTTGTAGGTGGTGTAGATGGTCGGGTGGCCCATGAACGCGGGCGTGGCCTTGGCGATGCCCACCACCACGGCCCGGTGGTCGTTGATCTCCAGGATGTCGCCGACCCGGACCGGCAAGGGCCGTCCGCCGGGGGTGGACGGCGGACGCGCCAGGCGGCCCGTGGCCCCGGCCTCGTCCACGATGATGGCCTCGGGCCGGCGCAGGTCCTCCAGGCGGCCCTGGACCATGACCGCCGGGCCGCCGATGAGCGTGGCGTCGTCCAGTCCGAGGAGGGTGCAGGCCACGCTCTCGCCGGTGTCCAGGCGGACCTTCTGGGAGCCCTTGTAGAGCGGCACGGCCCAGTCCACCCCGGCCACGCCGCGCACGCGGTAGAGCTGGGTGTCCTGCATGTTGCGGGCGTCGTCCACGTGCTTCACCTGCGGGTCCATGACCCAGATTCCGGGCAGGGACACGTCGGTGATGAAGCTGTAGGTGTGGGCCAGCATGGACAGGAGCATGCCCGGCTGCTGGATCATGATGACCGAGGCCAGGGCGATGCCGGTGATGATTCCCGCGTACTTGCCGCAGTCCCCCAAAAGCATTTTCCAGGCAATGCGAAACATGTGGCCGCCGTCCTCCTTGACCGTGACCGGACGGGGGGAGAGACGGCGGCCGGGGGGGCGGCGTTACAGGCGAAGCGGCAACCTACTGGAAGAAAAGTTTTTTCTTGTGCCCCGGATCAGCCCGCGTCGCGGGCCGCGTCCCCGGACTCCGCCGGGGTCCAGGCCCCGCCCAGGCGTTCGATCTCGCGCAGCAGGAGCCGGGCCAGGTCCGGCAGGCGGCGGGCCACCACGGGCGTCAGTTCCAGGCCCACGCCGTCCATGTCCTGGGGCTCCACGCCCAGGACCACCACTTCCGGCAGCGCGCCGAGCACCTCGCAATAGGTCAGGGTGTCCAGGAGGTCGGCCTGGTGCGGGGACTTGCCCGGATCGATGCGCAGGGTCAGGTCCGCGCCCGTGAGCCGGTAGATGGAGCCGGGCTCCCCGCCGCCGAGCACGGCGTCGGCCACCACCAGGGCGTCGGCCTCCATGATCGGGCCCATGAGGAGCATGCCCTGGGTGCCGCCGTCCAGGAGCGTCACGTTCTCCGAGAAGCCGTAGTCCCGCTCCAGCAGCTCCACGGCGTGCACGCCCACGCCCTCGTCCCGGCGCAGGATGTTGCCCACGCCCAGCACCAGAATGCGATTGTTTCTGTTCTCCATGCGCAGTTGCAGTATACGATTTTCAATTTCGTAGCAATAATGGCGACCAGCTCCCGCGCGAACCGACCGGTTTTCCGATGTCTCCCCAACCGGCTTCAAGATTTTTTCTAGATTTTTTCCGCGCTGCTTCCCAGTGGCCGTGCGAGCCAGGAACCGAGCCGCTCAGAGGGCTTTTCCCCAGCTTCTTTGTTAATAATTAATCTTATTATTTCAGACTATTAATGCATAAGATAAGAATCAATCTCAGTTGACAAAAACACCCTGCCCTTCCATACTGCGGCCGAATCGGTGCCCGGACGACCTCCGGGTGAAAAGGGAACCCGGCGGAAATCCGGGACTGCCCCGCAGCGGTGAACGGGAACAAGCCCCCGCTCGAAGGACACTGGCCCCGGCCGGGAAGTCCGGGGAGGAGGAATGCGGCGAAAGGCCGAAGCGCCCGTGAGTCCGAAGACCTGCCGGTTCCCGTCCGCGCCCGGCGCGGACGGCGCGGCGCGACGGCCCGAGGGCGGCCGGCGGCGGACGGATCGCCTTCGGCGTCCCCCTTCCGTTGCCCCTTCGACCTCCCGGCCGGGACCGGCCCGCCGCCCGATACGCAAGGCATCCCCATCGCACGCAACAACCTGGAGCTGTACGCCATGCCTCAATCCGCCGAAAATCTCGTCACCGACCTGCCCAGCCTGGAGGCCGTCCGCGCCGCCGGACTCGTGCCCCTGCGCCCCGTCACCCCGCCCACCCACGTCCGCAAGCGCAACGGCTCGGTGATTCCCTTCAACGCCGAGAAGATCGTCTCGGCCATCCGCCGCGCGGGCGCGGCCACCGGCGACTTCGCCGAGGACGAGGCCCGGCTGCTCACCGCCCAGGTGGTCAAGGTCCTCTCCCACCGCTACGCGGGCGGCACCCCGGACATCGAACGCATCCAGGACGCCGTGGAGCAGGCCCTCATCTCGGCCAACCATTTCCGGACCATGCGGTCGTACAGCGTCTACCGCGAACAGCGGGCCAAGCTGCGCCAGGACCAGAAGACCGTGGTGGACGTGGCCGCCTCGGTGAACGAATACCTCGACCGCCAGGACTGGCGGGTGAACGCCAACGCCAACCAGGGCTATTCCCTGGGCGGGCTCATCCTGAACGTCTCCGGCAAGGTCACGGCCAACTACTGGCTGAACCACGTCTATCCGCCCGAGGTGGGCCGGGCCCACCGCGAGGGCGACCTGCACATCCACGACCTGGACATGCTCTCCGGCTACTGCGCGGGCTGGTCCCTGCGCACCCTGCTCAACGAGGGACTCAACGGCGTGCCCGGCAAGGTCGAGGCCACCGCGCCCAAGCACCTCTCCAGCGCCGTGGGCCAGATCGTCAACTTCCTCGGCACGCTCCAGAACGAGTGGGCCGGGGCCCAGGCCTTCAGCTCCTTCGACACCTACATGGCCCCCTTCCTGCGCAAGGACAAGCTGCCCTACGACGACGTGCTCCAGTGCATCCAGGAGCTGATCTACAACCTGAACGTGCCCTCGCGCTGGGGCACCCAGACCCCGTTCACCAACCTGACCTTCGACTGGACCTGCCCGGACGACCTCAAGGACCAGCACCCGGTCATCGGCGGCAAGGAGATGCCCTTCACCTACGGCGAGCTCCAGCCCGAGATGGACATGATCAACCGGGCCTACATCGAGGTCATGACCGCGGGCGACGCCAAGGGCCGGGTCTTCACCTTCCCCATCCCGACCTACAACATCACCAAGGACTTCCCCTGGGACGGTCCCAACGTGGACCTGCTCTTCGAGATGACCGCCAAGTACGGCCTGCCGTACTTCCAGAACTTCGTGAACTCCGACCTGGAGCCGAACATGGTCCGCTCCATGTGCTGCCGCCTCCAGCTCGACCTGCGCGAGCTGCTCAAGCGCGGCAACGGCCTGTTCGGCAGCGCCGAGCAGACCGGCTCCCTGGGCGTGGTCACGATCAACTGCGCGCGCCTGGGCTACCTGCACAGGGGCGACCGCGTGGGCCTCTACGCCGCCCTGGACGCCCTCCTGGAGACCTCCCGCGTGAGCCTGGAGATCAAGCGCAAGGAGATCCAGCGCCGCATGGACGCCGGGCTCTTCCCCTACACCAAGCGCTACCTCGGCTCCCTGCGCAACCACTTCTCCACCATCGGACTCAACGGCGTGAACGAGATGATCCGCAACTTCACCGGCGGCGCCGAGGACATCACCAGCGAGGCGGGCTACGAGATGGCCGTGCGCTTCCTGGACCACGTGCGGGAGCGGATCACCGCCTTCCAGGAGGAGACCGGGCACCTCTTCAACCTGGAGGCCACCCCGGCCGAGGGCACCACCTACCGCTTCGCCAAGGAGGACCGCCGCCGCTACCCGGACATCCTCCAGGCCGGGACCGATGACCAGCCCTACTACACCAACTCCAGCCAGCTGCCCGTGGGCTTCACCGACGACCCCTTCGAGGCCCTGGCCCGCCAGGAGACGCTCCAGCGCAAGTACACCGGCGGCACGGTGCTGCACCTCTACATGGGCGAGCGGGTCTCCAGCGCGGCGGCCTGCAAGGCCCTGGTGCGCAAGTCCCTGTCGCGCTTCGCCCTGCCCTACATCACCATCACGCCGACCTTCTCCATCTGCCCGTCCCACGGCTACCTGGACGGCGAGCACCAGACCTGCCCCACCTGCGCCGAGGTTGGGACCGAGCAGCCCTGCGAGATCTGGACCCGGGTCATGGGCTACTACCGACCCCGCTCGGCCTTCAACATCGGCAAGAAGGGCGAGTACGACGAGCGGGTCTGCTTCAACGAGCCCGCCCACGAGGCCCTGGCGTGAGCCCCGCCCCGGCGGCCGCGCTGACGGTGGCCGGGGTCACGCCGCTCAGCAGCGTGGACTATCCCGGCGGCGTGCTCGCCGCCGTGGTCTTCCTGCGCGGCTGTTCCTGGCGCTGCCCCTACTGCCAGAACGCGGGCCTGCGCGACGCGGGTCTGCGCGACCCCGGCGACACGACCTGGGCCGAGGTGACCGACTGGCTGAAAACCCGGCGCGGGTTGCTGGACGCGGTGGTCTTCACCGGCGGCGAGCCCCTGCTCTGGCCCGGCCTGGAGCAGGCGGCCCGCGCCGCGCGGGCGCTGGGCTTCAAGGTCGGCCTGCACACCTCGGGCATGGCCCCGGCGGCCCTGGAGCGCGTCCTGCCCCTGCTCGACTGGGTGGGGCTGGACCTGAAGGCCCCGCGCGCGGCCTATGCCCGCGTCACGGGCCAGGACGGCAGCGCGGACGCGGCCTGGAAGGGCCTCGGCCTGCTGCGCCGGAGCCCGGTGGCCCTGGAACTGCGCACCACCTGGCACCCGGACGTGCTCTCGGAAGACGAACTCCTGGACCTGGCCCGCGAACTGGCGGCCCTGGAGACCGGCGACTGGGTCATCCAGGCCTTCCAGCCGCAGGGCTGCGAGGACGAGGCCCTGGCGGCCCCGGGCCGGGTGCGGCTGCCGGAGGGGCTGCTGGACCGCCTGCGGGGGGTGCTGCCGGGGTTCACGGTCGGGGTGAGGGAGTAATTTCGGCCGACAGATGGAGGCTTCACCAATGGATGTAGACCTCGACTTTCGCGCCGACTTCAAAGATTATTTGCTCGCTCAATTCACCAAGCAAGGATATCAAATACCCCAAGAGAAACCATTGCAGGAAATTGCCTATCTTTATTTCAATTTTCAAAGGCGAAGTATCCCCCTTTGTCCGCGTGCCATCCTCGAATCTTCGGAATTCCACTGCCCCAGTGAACATGCGGTGGGGTATCTGGCTTTGAAAGAAAAACTAATCACGGGTCAGAATGCAAATCCTTACCTAAGCAAACGGTTGCGAGATGTACACTATAACGATCCGCTGTTAAACGATTGGGGCATTCACCATTTCCACCTTGGAACTGATCTAGACCAATCTGGGTTTGTAGAGAGAACAAAGAAACTCCTTTTTGCATTTGTAACGAACCATAAAGTTTATTGTATAAATATATACGATCATTTGTCGTGGTGCAACAAAGATATTATGAATGTTTTATATAATAATTGGCCTGATTTATTTGAGCATAAAATAATAAAAGGGATCTCGCCTAGTGTTTTTGACGACGATGAATACATATCAACATTCAGAAAAAGCGGAATAATGTCACCAATACGCTTTGGAAACAGCATGTATGCTCCGCTAGGGGGAGGGCTCACAACGGCAAAGACATCAGTGCGCGCGACATTGTACGCCAATAGATATATCAGTGTGATTAAAAATTTTGAAAAATTTATTAAGGATAACATTGATTATATTAGTAATAAAATACTAGAATCTGGACTTACTCTATCCGCACCACTAAAATTTGTTCTCTATATTAACCATATTGGCTTTTTTGCACATGAACTTGGATCGAATGTCGCTTTCAGACTCTGCAACCATGAGGACATCAAGTAACGCAATATGTCTTTGCGATATAAGTTGCCTCTAATTTCATGCCGCAACGAAAAAGGCCCGCTCCTCTCGGAGCGGGCCTTTTCATTTCAGGCGTCGGGGTCGGGGCGGCTAGGCGGCCTCGGCCTCGCCGGCGCACTTGCAGCCGTCCTCGGAGGAGCAGCCGCAGGGCAGCTTCTGGGCCACGCCCATCTCGGCCTTCACGTCCGTGGCGATCTTGAACAGGATCGTGACCACGAGCGCGCCGGTGGCGTAGACCATGAGCGAGACCATCAGCTCCGGGCCGGTGGGCCAGTAGGGCGAGATCTGCTCGAAGGGGTTGGGGTTGAAGCCGCCGATCAACAGGCCCAGGCCCTTGTCGATCCAGGTGGCGACCACCAGGATGGCCAGGGAGAACGGCAGCAGCTTGTGGTTGTCGCGCAGCTGCGGCGGAACGAGCAGCGCCAGGCTGGCCACCGCCAGGATCGCGAAGGTCCACATCCAGGGCACCAGCTCGGTGTGTCCATGCGCGCCCACGAAGAGATAGGCGATGGAGTGCATGTGGCCCGGGATGTTGGAGTAGAAGGCCGTGAACACTTCCAGCAGGAAGAAGAAGATGTTCACGCACATGGCGTAGGTGATGATCTTGGCCAGGGTCTTGATGCCGTCCTTGGGCATCTTGAAGGTGGTGACCCGCTCCGTGATGAGCATGACCAGCATGAGGATCGCCGGTCCGGAGCAGAAGGCCGAGGCCAGGAAGCGGGCGGCCAGGATGGCGGTGAGCCAGTAGTGGCGGCCCGGAAGGCCCTGGTACAGGAAGGCCGTCACCGTGTGGATCGAGAAGGCCCAGATGATGGAGACGTAGACCACGGGCTTGAGCCACGAGGGATGGGGCAGACGCAGGCGGTCGGTCTCCAGGCTGACCCAGCCGGCCACGATGTTCAGGAGCAGGTAGCCGTTGAGCACGACCATGTCCCAGAACAGGATGGAGTTCGGCGTGGGGTGCAGGAGCACGTTCAGCATGCGCTGCGGCTGGCCGATGTCCACCACGATGAAGCCCAGGCACATGACCACGGCGCCGATGGCCATGAACTCGCCGAAGATCACCATGTGCTTGAATTTCTTGTAGTGGTGGAAGTAGTACGGCAGCACGATCATGACGCCCGAGGCGGCGAGGCCGACGAGGTAGGTGAACTGGGCGATGTAGAATCCCCAGGACACGTCGCGGCTCATGCCGGTGATCTTCAGGCCGTTGACCAACTGATAGATGTAGGCCGTGCCGCAACCGGCGATGATCACCAGCAGCAGCGCCAGCCAGCCGTAGTATCTGGGGCTCCCCTTGAGTGCACGTTCGAGCATGGTTGGTCCCCCTACCCTAAATGATGTAGTACACGCTCGGCTCGGTGCCGAGGGACGGTTTGCGGCGGATGGTGTAGTTCTCCCGGAGCGCCTTGCGGGCCGGGGAGTTCTCGTCGGACAGGTCGCCGAAGTGGACGGCCCCGTTCGAGGCCTCGACGCAGGCGGGCAGCTTGCCCACTTCCAGGCGCTCGACGCAGAACGTGCACTTCTCGACCACGCCGCGCATGCGCGTGGGGTATTCCTTGTTCAGCTTCGTCAGGTCCAGGTGCTCCCTGGGCTCGCCGAAGTTGAAGCTGCGCGCGCCGAAGGGGCAGCCCGCCATGCAGTAGCGGCAGCCGATGCAGCGGTGGTAGTCCATGGTCACGATGCCGTCGGGCCGCTTGAAGGTGGCCTTGGTGGGGCAGACCCGGACGCAGGGCGGGTTCTCGCAGTGGTTGCACAGAAGCATGACGCGCCGGTGCTCCACCTCGGGGCTCTGATACTTGTTGGGGAAGTCCGGGAAGGCTTCCTCCATGGAGGCGGACCAGAGCCACTTCACGTTCTGCTTGTTCGGCACGTCGGGCACGTTGTGCAGGGCGTGGCAGGCCGCGGCCAGGGGAGCGATGGCCTCGTCCGTGTTCAGCTTGCGGGTGTCGATGACCATGGCCCACTGCGTGGCGTGCAGGGTCTCCTTGTTGGGCTTGACCGGAGAGCCGCCGCCCGAGGAGGCGAGCACGCCGGAGGCGCCAGCGCACAGCCCCACCGCGGTCAGACCCGCGAACTTGAGGAAGTGTCTTCTGCTCTGGTTCATTTCTTCAACCCCTCCGGCTGAGTATGGCAGTCCCAGCAGTAGGGGGAGACCGCCTGATCGTTGTGGCACTTGTCGCAGAACTCGGCCTTGTTGTCGTGGCACTTCATGCAGGTGTTCTGCAGGCTGATGGTGAATTCCTTGCCCTTGGCGTTCACGTAGGTGCGCTTGCCGTCACGCAGGGCCCAGTCGCGCCACTGGTTGAGCAGCTCCATGTGCTCCTTGCGCATGAACTCCTTGGACTCGATGCATTCCTTTTCCTTGGCCGGCAGCTTCACCTGGGGCTGGGTGTAGGCCTTGACGCCGGCGTTGAACCAGAGGGGGATGGTGACCAGGCCCAGGAAGACGACCAGGCCGGCCAGGATGCTCCCGCCGTTGTACAGTTTCATTTATTCCTCCTCCTGGGCAAACAGTTCCTCGAATTCCTCCTGGCGGAGGTTCATGGTCCGCTCGCTCTCGCCGTCCAGGATGAGGGCGTTGGCCACCATCTCATGCAGGCCGGAGATGCGCACGCCCGGGGCCCAGTAGTCGGCCAGGGGGATCAGGGTGGCGCGGTCGATGGCGCAGACGCAGGCCATGGTGTTCACCCCGTGCTTCTCCTGCACGTAGCGCAGCGCGTTGCCTCTCGGCAGGCCGCCGCGCAGGCGGATTTCCATGATCTCGTCGGTGTTCAGGCCCGAACCGCCCGCGCAGCAGAAGGTCTGCTCGCGGATGGTGTTCTCGGGCATCTCGTAGAAGTGGTTGCAGACGTTCTTCAGCACGTAGCGGGGCTCGTCCAGCATGCCCATGGCCCGGGCCGGGTTGCAGGAGTCGTGGAAGGTGGCCCGGATGTAGTCGTTGCGCGTCTTGTCCAGGTTCAGCTTGCCGTGCTTGATGAGGTCGGCGGTGAACTCGGCGATGTGCACCATCTTGGTCTGCTTGGCGTTGTTGAACACCGTGCCGGTGATCGGGTTCACCGGGGTGCGCATCTGGGGGCCCTGCAGGTAGCCGTTCATGGTGTCCATGTACTGGTTGATCACGCGCCACATGTGGCCGCACTCGCCGCCGAGGATCCACTTGGCGCCCAGGCGGTTGGCCTCGGCGTACATCTTGGCGTTGAGCTTCTTCATCATGTCGGCGCTGGTGAACAGGCCGAAGTTGCCGCCCTCGGAGGCGTACGTGCTCATGGTGAAGTCGAGCCCGATGGCGTCGAAGAGCATCAGGTAGCCCATGAAGGTGTAGATGCCCGGGTCGGCGAACACGTCGCCCGAGGGGGTGATGAAGATGACCTCATGACCCTTCTCGTTCAGCGGGCACTTCACGCGCTTGCCGGTGATGGTCTCGATGTCGTCGAGCATGAAGTCGACGATGTCCTTGAAGGCGTGGGGCTGGATGCCGAGGTGGTTGCCGGTGCGGTTGCAGTTGGCCACCGGCTCCATGATCCAGTTGATGTTGATGCCGCAAAGGTGCAGGAGCTCGCGGGCCATCATGGTCACTTCCGCCGTGTCGATGCCGTAGGGGCAGAAGAGCGAGCAGCGGCGGCACTCGGTGCACTGATAGAAGTAGAGGAACCACTCCTTGAGCACGTCCTCTTCCATGACCCGGGCGCCGGTGAGCTTGCCGAGGATCTTGCCCGCCAGGGTGAAGTCCTTGCGGTAGACCGAGCGCATCAGCTCCGCGCGCAGCACGGGCATGTTCTTCGGGTCGCCGGAGCCGATGAAGAAGTGGCACTTGTCGGCGCAGGCGCCGCAGCGCACGCAGACGTCCATGAAGACCTTCAGGGAGCGGTACTTGTTCAGGCGCTCCTTGAAGCCCTCGTGGACGATCTCCTTCCAGTTGGAGGGCAGCTTCCAGTCCACGTCGCCGGGGCTCCATTCGCGCGGATTGGCGAAGTTGCCCGGCATCTCGTGCATGAGATACTCGATCTTCTCGGGCTTGCCCGGGTAGGCCCAGCGGCCATCGGCGAAGTTGTTGGGCGTGGACATCCAGTCCGTGCGCGGCGGCGTGTAGTCGATGCTCTGCAACAACTCAATCGGTTTCTTGGAGAACTTGGCCATATCGTTTCTCTCTCCAGGTGCTGTGTTGAGCTTTAAGCCTTGGCCTCTTCCTCGGCGCCCTCGGGCAGCTTCTCCAGGGGCAGTCCGGCCTCGTACATGGGCTCGCGGAAGTCGTCCTCGTAGTGCTCGTAGCTGTGCGGCATGATCCCCTTGTCGTTCCAGGGATTCTCATGGTGCTTCATGCGCGTGTCGTTGGGCAGGTTGCGCGTGGGCGAGAGGAAGACGCCGCCCAGGTGCATGAGCTTGGAGAAGGGGAAGTACGCCAGCAGCACGCTCACCAGGAAGAGGTGGACGAAGAAGCTGTTGTCGATGCCCGCCGGGACCTTGAACTGGAACTGCAGCGCGCTGACCACCAGCTCCTTGATGGCCATGACGTCCACCTTGGCGAAGTAGCGCATGTAGATGCCGGAGAGCGAGATGCCCAGGAGCAGGAACAGCGGGAAGAAGTCGTTGACCAGGGAGATGTAGCGGATCTTCGCGTCGGCCAGGCGGCGGCCCAGGAGGAAGAGCAGGCCGACCAGGATCAGCACGTCGGACATGTACATCCGGGGCACGCCGATCTGCATGATGCCGTCGCCGAACTCCAGCCACTCGATGGGCATGGGCACGCTGGCCAGAAAGAGGCGCATGTGCCGGGCCACGATGATGAAGAAGGAGTAGTGGAAGAAGATCGCGAACAGCCACAGCCATTTGGCCGAGGCGTAGGCCACCACGTTGTTCTTCACGTCCAGCTTCAGGGACGTGTTGCGGAACAGCGAGCGGAAGCAGAGCACCTCCAGGAGCATGCGCATGAACGTCTGCGGGCCCGTGGAGGGGTTGTCCCACTTGTTCTGCTTGAACAGCGTGGGGTCATAGGGTTCCTGCTGGCCGCCGGTGGTGGGGATGCGGAACGGCACCGGGCGTCGGGCCCAGCCATACACCTTGCAGACGAACCCCGCCACGAAGACGAGGAGCGCCGTCGAGGGGATGCAAATGCCGAAGAAGACGTTCAGCTTTGCCGCCCCGACCCCGATCAACGGGATCAGCACCAAGGCAAAGACGAAAACCAGCGAGTACAATGCATTCATCTCCCGTCACCTCGTTTGAGTGTTCGGCCCGCCCCGGGGCCCGCCACTTATGCCTTGCCGGCCTCTTCGGCCGAAACGTCCAGCACCAGACCGGCCTTGCGCATGATGTTGCGGTGCGCGAGCTTGATCTCCTTCACCCGCAGCTCGTAGATCTGCTGCCGGTCCCGGAAGTAGACGTCGAAGGCCAGCAGGGCCATGTTGTCCACCCGGGTCTCGAAGGCCAGAAGCTCGGCCAGCCGCCCCTGGTCCGACAGATCGTCGGCCAGGGCCTCGCGCAGGGCCTTCTTCAACAGGAAAACGAAGCTCAAGGCCACCGACGGCGCGAAATCCTGCACCGCCCTGATCTTCACCAGGCCATTCAGCGCGGCGCAGAGGGCGTCGGCGTCCTCCCAGGACAGGAGCAGGGAGAAGACCTCGCCCGCGGTGGAGCGGATGGCCTGGCCCACCGGGTTCTCGAACAGGTCCCGGTTGGCCTTCCAGACCTTCTGGGTCTCCGCCGGATAGGTGCCGAAAATAAGCTCCACCCAGCGGTCCACCAGCGGCTCCTCCAGAGCGGCCAGCTGCTCCAGGAGGGGCAAACGCCGTTGATCCTCGGTCCGTGCCATATCGCGCCACAGCGGCCGCGCCGCCCGGGGGGGCGCGCGTCCGCGTCGTCAGTATGTTCGTGTCTGTCGGAGGTCGTGAAATCTCTCACGTTTAAACACCGCCCTTATTTCAGACCAAGGGCAAAAGGTCAATCCGTTTTCCGGGATTTCCCGACGCGGCGAGAGGGATTCCGATCCGCGCGGGCGCTTTTCCCTCAAGCCCTGAAACGGCGGCCTCCGGCCGGACGTCCCTGGGACGTGAACATCATTCGTCAACCCTGGGCGCGAATCCCCAGACGGCCGCATCGCGGTCACGGAGGACCATCGACATGCGTGTTTCCCCCCACTTCTTCTGGAGCTCCATCCTCGTCCTTTCCCTGGTCACGGGCCTGTCGGCCCTGGGCCTCGCCTGGGACGGCAAGCCGGGCCCAGGCCCCGGCGACGGCCCGGCCCGACTCGATCCGGGCAAACAGGCCCTGCTCGACAAGCTCCTGGAGGAACACCGCAAGACCGTGCAACCCCTGCTCGACCAGCTCTTCGTCAAGGAGCACGAACTCAGGGCCCTGGAGCGCCGGTCCAAGGCCGACCTCCCGGCCGTGCGCGCCGCGGCCGAGGAGATCGTGAGCCTGCGCGGGCAGGTTTTCGAGCAGGATGAGGCCTTCCGGGCCAAGGTCCTGAAAGAGACCGGGCTGCGCCTGCCCCCGCCCCCGCCGTGCGGACGGCTTGCTCCCGAGCCCATCTGATCCCCCGGCGGGAGGGTCCGGCCCTCCCGCCCCCTTCTCCCGCCTCCGCCGCGCCCCCGTCGCCCGTCCCCGCCCACGCCCGCGCAATGTGCAGGATGTTGCATGGATTCATGTGCTGTTTATTGCACATCGCGATCCGCGGATGCCGCATTTATACATTGATATTATTCCCTTTTCATCGTTGGCACGGCCTATGCTTCATCCCGAACAAAACAAAGGCCGCGCCCCGCGGCCAAGGAGGATTTCACGATGACCAAGACCGCCACCCGTTCCGCCTGGTACCTGGGACTGGCCCTGAGCATGGTGCTCGGACTCGCCGCCGCTTCCTACGCCTTCGGAGGCTACGGTCACGGCATGGGCCCCGGCTACGGCATGATGAACGACTACGCCCAGCTCACCCCGGAGAAGCGCGCCGCCGTGGACAAGCTTTTCGCCGAGCACCGCAAGGCCGTGCAGCCCCTGCGCGACGAGCTGTTCATCAAGCAGGCCGAGCTGGACGCCGTGGAGCGCCAGCAGAACCCGGACCTGAACGCCGTGCGCACCCTGGCCAAGGACATCACCGTGCTGCGCGGCAAGCTGGCCGACCAGCGTGACGCCTTCCGGGCCAAGGTCGAAAAGGAGACCGGCATCGAGATGGGTCCCGGCCGCGGCTACGGCATGGGTTACGGCCACGGCTACGGCCACGACGGCTACGGCATGGGCTACGGCCGCGGCATGGGTTCCGGCGGCGGCTGCGGCCGCTGGTAGGCCCCACGATTCCCGGGACGGAGGCCGGGCGCGCTCCCGGCCCTCCGTCCCCTTCCCCCCTCGCCCCTGGAGACCTCCGATGACCAAGCGCTTCCTCTTCCGCCTCGCCGTGCTGATGCTCATCCTCGGCATGGCCGGCGTGGCCCACGCCTTCTTCGGCATGTTCGACCGGGGCCCGCGCATGCTCCAGCCCGACAAGGGCGTGGTGCGCCTGTCCCTGGACCAGTTCCGCGACGGCCAGGCCCATCGCTACGCCCTGGACGTGGCCGGCAAGACCGTGCCCTTCTTCGTGATCCAGAGCCGCGACGGCGTGGCCCGGGCCGCCTTCGACGCCTGCGACGTCTGCTGGGCCGAGCGCAAGGGCTACTCCCAGGACGGCGACTTCATGGTCTGCGACAACTGCGGCCAGCGCTTCCACACCTCGCGCATCAACGAGGTCAAGGGCGGCTGCAACCCCGCTCCCCTGGAGCGGACCGTGGACGGCGGCGACCTGGTCATCCGGGTCGCGGACATCGCGGCCGGAGCCCGCTACTTCTAGGCCGCCCATGAACCTCTGCACCATCCCGCTGCGCAACCTGCGCCGCAAGCCGTTCAAGAACCTGCTCCTGGCCCTGGTCCTGACCCTGGGCGTGGCCGCCATCACGGCCCTGTCCGGCGTCTCCCGGGTGGTCGGCGAGAGCCTGGAAAAGAAGCTCACGGCCTACGGCGCGAACATCCTCGTGACCCCGCGCTCGGAAAAACTCACCGTGAGCTACGGCGGCCTGGCCCTGGGCGACATGCTCTACGGCCTGGAATACCTGGACGAGGCCGCCGCCCAAAAGGCCATCGACGGCATCGCCCTGCGCAGGAACGTGAGCGTGGTCGCGCCCAAGCTCGTGGTCCCGGCTGAGTCCGGCGGCACGGCCCTGGCCGTGGTCGGCGTGCGCTTCGACCGCGAGCGCCTGCTCAAGGGCTACTGGAGCCTGGCCGGAACCTGGCCCGCCTCGGACTCCCAGGTCCTGCTCGGCTCCCGCGCCGCCGCCCGCCTGGGCGGAGCCGCCGGGCCCCTGGCCCCGGGCCACGCGCTGCGCATCTCCGGCCGCGACCTGACCGTGTCCGGCGTGCTGGCCGAAACCGGCGGCGACGACGACAACGCGGCCTTCGCCACCCTGCCCCTGGCCCAGTCCCTGGCCAAGATGCCGGGCAAGGCCAATCTCCTGGAGGTCGCCGCGCTCTGCGCCGGGTGCCCCATCGAGGACATCGTGGCCCAGCTCGCCGCCGCCCTGCCCCACACCGAGGTCAAGGCCCTGCGCCAGGTGGTGGAGCAGCGCATGTACTCCGTGCATTTCGTGAAGAACCTGGCCCTGGCGGTGAGCCTGGTGATCCTGCTCACGGCCTGCGCCATGGTGGCCGCCAGCATGCTCTCCTCGGTGAACGAGCGCGTGCGCGAGATCGGCCTGCTGCGCTCCCTGGGCTTCTCCCGTGGGGCGGTGTTCTCCCTGTTCAGCTTCGAGGCCCTGGTCCTGGGCCTGGCCTCGGGCCTGGCGGGCCACCTGCTCGGCTTCTCGGCCACCGGGCCGATCCTGGCCGCGCTGCACGCCGAGGGCGGGACCCCCGTCTTCAGCCTCGCGGCCCTGGCCCTGACCGCCGGGTCCATCTCCCTGGTGAGCATGCTCTCATCCCTGTTCCCGGCCTGGCAGGCGTCGCGCGTGGACCCCTCCCAGGCCCTGGTTTCCCTCTAGGAGGTCCGTTCCGTGCTCCGCGCCATCGACATCGCCAAGACCTTCCGCTCCGGCGGGCCGGACGCCCCGGCCCTGCGCGGGGTCTCCCTGGACGTGCCCGAGGGCCGCTTCATCGCGGTGGTGGGCCGCTCCGGCTCCGGCAAGTCCACCCTGCTCAACGTGCTCTCCACCCTGACCCGGCCCGACGCGGGCGGCCTCACCTGGCGCGGCATGGACCTCTCCGACCTGCCGGAATCCGCCCTCGACGCCCTGCGCCGCCGCGACTTCGCCGTGATCTTCCAGCAGCACCACCTCCTGCCCTATCTCACGGCCCTGGAGAACACCCTCCTGCCGTTCATGACCGGCTTCCGCCCCGTGAGCGGGGCCCAGCGCGACCGCGCCCGGACCTGCCTCGCGCGGGTCGGGCTCTCCGGCAAGGAGGACCGCCTGCCCGGGGAGCTCTCCGGCGGGGAACAGCAGCGCGTGGCCATCGCCCGGGCCCTGGTCAAGGACGCCCGGGTGCTCTTCGCGGACGAGCCCACCGGCAGCCTGGACAAGGCCACCGGCCGGGGCGTCATGGAGCTCCTGCGCGCCCTGGCCGACAGCGGGCTGGCCGTGGTCATGGTCACCCACGACCAGGAATGGGCCGCCCTGGCCGACGAAATCGTCTTCATGGAAGACGGGCGGCTTCGCCGCACTTTAGAAGACGGTTAAGAAAGAGGACGGCGGGGCTGTTCCGCCTCCCTGAACACCGGGCCGCGTCCCCGGCCGCGACAGAATCTCCTCTCCACCTCCCCTCCGTAACCGGGGGCCGCATCCGTCCGATGCGGCCCCCGCCGGCTTCGCCGGTTCATAAGAAGACGGAGAGGGGCGACAAAAGAGCCTCCTTGCCTTTCTACAACCCGGCGAAGCCGGTTGACAACTGGTTGTCGATGAGGCAGCGTCGGGGCCATGAAACCGGCGGCATCCCTCACCCCGCTGTCGCGGCTGACCCTGCTGGTCTTCCGGGCGCAGCAGGCCATCACCCGCGACGGCGACCGGCTGGCCGCGCCCTGGGGCGTCACGGCCGCGCAATGGAAGGCGCTCGGTGCGGTGAGCCTGGCCGAAGGTTCCGCCACGGCGGCGGCAGTGGGGCGGCGCATGGGCATGAGCCGCCAGGCCGCGGCCAAGCAGACCCGGATCCTGGCGGAGCGCGGCCTGCTGGAGCGCCGGGAGAACCCGGCGGACGCCCGGGCCCCGGTCTATTCCCTGACTCCGCTGGGCCGGGCGACCCTGGAGGAGATCGGCGCGGCCTGGGCCCGGCGCGGCAAAACCCTGGCCAAGGGCCTGGACGACGCGTGCCTGGACGAGGCCTGCGGGGTGCTGAAGGGCCTGCTGGACCGGCTGGAAGGGCCGCCGGGCCCGCCCACGGGCTGGACCTGAGGCCCTCCCGGCGCGGCGGACGCCGAACAGTCCTTGAACCCTTTGAGGAGGAGGCCATGAACGACCTGCGCGAACGGCTCGACGGACTGCTGGAGGCCCTGGGCAAGGCCGAGGAGCCCGTCGGCGTGTTCTACTCCGACCGCGAACCGGCCCTGGGCTTCGCGCCCAAGCCCGGCCCGCCCATCTCCGCCGAACTGGAGCAAAGCGGGGCCATCGACTTCCGGGCCGTGTTCGAAAATTTCTCCTGCGTGCTCGGCAACATCTGGATGGCCCGCAAGAAGGGCATGCCCGCCTGGCTCACGGCCGAGCGCTACGGCTGCCCCGGGGCCTCGTTCCACTGCGGCTTCCACGCGCCCCAGCTGGAATTCATCGCCCGCTACGTGTCCACGGGCGCGCCCCAGGCCGCCCCGGGCGAACGCTACCTGCCCTCGCCCGAGGCCGTGCGCGGCTACTTCGCGGCCCTCTCGCCCCGGCCCGCCCCGGCCCGGGCCTGCGTATTCAAGCCCCTGTCCCTGCTGGAGCCCGGCGAGCAGCCGGAGGTGGTCGTCTTCTTCGCCCGGGGCGAAGCGCTCGGCGGGCTCTGCCAGCTGGCCTGCTTCGCCAGCGGCGACGTGGAGGCCGTGGCCATGCCCTTCGGCGCGGGCTGCGCCAGCATCCTGGCCTGGCCCCTGCGCTACCTGGAGCAGGGCCGGGAGCGGGCCGTGGTCGGCGGCCAAGACCCCTCCTGCCGCAAGTTCCTCAAGGTGGACGAGCTGACCTTCGCCGCGCCCTGGTCCCTGTTCGAGAAGATGCTCGCGGCCTGGCCGGACTCCTTCCTGGCGCACCACTCCTGGGAGGACCCGCGCAAGAAGGCCCTGCGCAGCCGCCGGACCTGGGGCGAGGACGGCGCGGAGGCCGGGCGGGCCTGATCCGGGCCGTTTGACACCCCGCCCCGGATGGCGGATAAAAGGCCCGGAACCGTGGAGGGGCCATGACCATCCTGTACATCCTGCTGGGCGCTTCAGGCCTGGTGCTGCTCTGGCTCGTGCTGGTCTACAACCGGCTCGTGCGCGGCCGGAACATGGTCCGCGAGGCCTGGAGCGGCATCGACGTGCAGCTCAAGCGCCGCGCGGACCTCATCCCCAACCTGGTGGAGACGGTCAAGGGCTACGCGGCCCACGAAAAGGAAGCCCTGACCCGGGTCACGGAACTGCGCGCCAAGAGCCTCTCCGGCGGCGGCGCGGCCGAGCAGGGCCGCGTGCAGGCCGAGCTGGGCCGGGCCCTCACCGGGCTCTTCGCCGTGGCCGAGGCCTACCCCGAGCTCAAGGCCGACGCCTCCTTCCGCCAACTCCAGGGCGACCTGACCAACCTCGAGGAGCAGGTCCAGCTGGCCCGGCGCTACTACAACGGCGCGGCCCGCGACATGAACATCGCCGTGGAGTCCTTCCCCAACAACCTCGTGGCCGGGGCCTTCGGCTTCCAAACCGTGGAGTACTTCGAGCTGGAGGACGCGGCCGACCGCGCGGTCCCGGACGTGTCCTTCAAGTAGGCCCCCCATGCGGCGCGGCCTGTTCCTCTCCCTCGCCGCCCTGGCGGCCCTCTTCCTGTCGCTTCTCCAGGCGCTCCCGGCCCAGGCCGAGGAGGCCATCCTCTCCTTCGAGAGCCGCGTCCGCGTGCTGGAGAACGGCTCCCTGGACGTGACCGAGACCCTGCGCGTGCGCGCCGAGGGCGAGCGCATCCGCCACGGGATCTACCGCGACTTTCCCACGGACTACGCCGGTCCCCGGGGCCGGGTGGCGCGGGTGGGCTTCGCGCTCAAGTCCGTCGAGCGCGACGGACGGCCCGAGCCCTGGCATGAGGAGCGCATCCCCGGCGGCCGCCGCGTGTACCTCGGCTCCAAGGATTCCCTGGTGAAGCGCGGCGCGCACGTCTGGGTGCTGCGCTACGCCACGGACCGCCAGATCGGATTCTTCAAGGACTACGACGAGATATACTGGAACGCCACGGGCAACGGCTGGCTCTTCCCGATCCTCTCGGCCCGGGCCGTGGTGGAGCCGCCCGCCGGGGCCAGGATTCTCGACGCCCAGGCCTACACCGGGCCCGAGGGCTCCACGGAACAGGACGCCCGCGTGGGCATCGAGCCCGGCCGGGCGGTCTTCGAGGCCGGCCGCGTCCTGGCCCCGGGCGAGGGCCTGACCGTGACCACGGCCTGGCCCAAGGGCTTCGTCACCGAGCCCACGGCCAAGGAGCGCGCCCGCGACATGCTGGCCGCCGACGCCCCGGCCGTCGCGGCCCTGGCCGGATTCATCGCGGTGCTCATCTACTACGTCCTGGCCTGGCGCATGGTCGGCCGCGACCCGGCCAAGGGCCCCATCGCGCCCCTGTTCGAACCTCCGGCCGGGCTCTCCCCGGCCGCCTGCCGCGTGCTCTGGCGCATGGGCTGCGACCGCGCCTGCCTGGCGGTCACGGTGCTTTCCCTGGCCGCGAAAAAGGCCCTGAGCATCAACGGCCCGGCCCCCTGGTCCCTGGTCCGCGCCCCCGGCGCGCCCGCCGACCTGCCCCCCGAGGAACGCGCCGTGCTCGACCGGCTCTTCCTGAGCGGGCCCGGCCCCCTGGCCTTGGGCAGCCAGAACGCGGACGTGCGCGGGGCCGAGGCCGCCCTGCGCTCCCAGCTCTCGCGCGTCTCCGCCCGCCTGGGGTTCCGCGAGAACCGGGGCTGGCTCCTGCCCGGCCTGGGCCTGACCCTGGCCACCCTCGGCGTGGTGATCCTCTGTCTGCCCGGCGGCGAGGAGCGCATCCAGGCCGGATTCCTGGCCCTCTGGCTGGGCGGCTGGACCGCCGCGGTCTGGATGCTCACCCTGCGCGTACGCGACGGTTTCCGGGCGGGCTTCCTCAAGGGCCTGCCCCTGCTGGTCTTCGCCCTGCCCTTCTGGGGCGGCGAACTCTTCGGCTTCACGGTCCTGGCCGCCGCCACCGGGCTTCCGGCAGCCGTGCTCTTCCTGGCCGCCGTCTGCCTGAACGTGCTCTTCGCCCACCTGCTCAAGGCCCCCAGCGTGGCGGGCCGCAAGCTCATGGACGGCATCGAGGGCTTCCGGCTCTTCCTCTCCGTGGCCGAGCAGCACCGTCTGGAGGTTCTCAATCCCCCGGACCTGACCCCGGAAGTCTTCGAAAAGTACCTGCCCCACGCCCTGGCCCTGGACGTGGAGAACGAGTGGGCCGAGCGTTTCGCCAACCGCCTGCGCGCCGCCGGGCAGGATCCGGCCGACTACTCGCCCACCTGGGCCGGAAGCCACTGGCGCGGCGGACCCGGCGGGCTCTCCCGCGACCTGTCCTCCTCCCTGGGCCCGGCCCTCTCGGCCTCGGCCGCGTCGCGCGGCTCGGCCCCGGGATCGCGCTCCGGCTCCTTCGGCGGCGGCCATTCCGGCGGCGGTGGCGGCGGTGGCGGTGGCGGCGGCTGGTGAGCCTTCGGCTCATTATAGAAAGACGAAAAGACGCTGTTCCTCTCCGGCCGTTCCATAATCCCCCGAAGGGGGGGCCTTCGGCCCTCATCAGAAAGGCGGAACGGCGCTGTTCCTCTTCGGCCGCCCTTCTCCCCCGCCTTTCCATGATCCCCCGAAGGGGGTTGCCCGGGAGATTGGCGATGGGGTACCATGGCGGGTGAAAATCCGTCCGAGGAGGAGCCCATGCCCAGCGTCGTCCGCCCCAGGCCCGAGGACCTGTCCCGCTGTCTCGACTGGCCGTCCGAAGTCGTGGAAACCGCTCTCGGCCCCGTGGAATACGCGGTCCGTGGCGACGGGCCGCCCCTGCTCTCGATCCACGGCGGCCCCGGCGGCTTCGACCAGGGCCTGCTCCTGGGCGAACCGTTCCGGGTCAACGGATTCCGTGTCATCGCCCCGTCCAGGCCGGGCTATCTCCGCACCCCGCTGGCCTCGGGCCCCTCGCCCGAGGAACAGGCCGATCTCCTGGCGGCCCTGCTGGACGCCCTGGGCATCGAGCGGGCCGCCGTGCTGGGGGCCTCCGCCGGCGGTCCAGCCGCCTATCTCCTGGCCGCCCGCCATCCCGGCCGTGCGGCCGCGCTCCTGGCCGTGGACGCCGTCTCCCGCACCTACACGCTCAACGTCTCGCCCTTGGAGCAAAAACTCTTCGTGACCACCGCCGGGCTCCGGCTGATGCTCTTCCTCACCGAGCACTTCCCCAAGACCGCCCTGACCGGGCTGCTCCAGACCGAAAGCACCCTGGACCCCGAGGCCCTCAAGCGCCGGGTTGCCGAGGTGCTCGACGATCCCCTGAAGCGGACCTTCTTCGTCCAGATGGTCCACTCCTTCGCGGACCGCTTCGCCGAACGCAAACCCGGGGTGATGAACGACCTGGAACGCTTCGCGGCCCTCGGCGACCTGGCGCTCTCCAGCGTGGCCTGTCCGGCCCTGATCCTGCACGGGGACCACGACAACGACGTGCCGCCGGACCACGCCGCCTACGCCGCCGGGCAGATCCCCGGCGCGCGGCTCGTGCTCATCGAACAGGCCTCGCACCTGGGATTCTGGCTGGCGAAAAAGGCCGACTCGGTCCGGGAAACGGCCATCCGCTGGCTTCAAGGGGCCTTCGGCCCTCTGTAGAAAGACGGAAAGGCGCTGTCCCTCCCCCGCCTTTCTATAAACCGGCGAAGCCGGGGCGGGAGTAGAAGACCTGGCCGTCGGACTCGATCGCGTCCAGCTCGCGTTCGCGGACCATGCGTTCCAGGGCCTTGCGCACCACGCCCGGGTCCGCGCCCAGGGCCCCGGCCAGCTGGGCCAGGGTCTGCGGCCGGCGGGCCAGGCTGGCGGCCAGCGCCTCGCGCAGCCGTTCCTCGGTGAGCCGCGCCGAGGCCGTGGCCGTGGCGCCCGGGCCGGAAGGCGCGGCCTGCGCCCCCAGGGCCTTGCGCCAGAGCCCCAGGGTGTGGCTGTCCACGGCCTCGGCCGAATCCAGGGTGCCTGGCCGGGTCAGGGTCACCACGTCCACCCGCTCGGGCTTCAGCTCCGCGCAGTAGTCCCGCAGCAGGTCGAGGTTCCGGCCGGAGTCGTTGTAGCCCTTGACCAGGAGCACCTCCAGGCAGAGGCGGCCGGGGAACTCCCGGCGCAGGTCCAGGATGCCCCGGGCGATCTCGGCCAGGCGCAGGGACTTGTGCGGCCGGTTCACGGCCTGGAACTCCTCCTCCACCAGGCTGTCCAGGGAGGGCAGGATCATGTCCGCCGCGCAGAGTTCACGGCGCACCAGCGGATCGGACAGCAGGGTCGCGTTGGTCAGCACGGCCACGGGCACGCCGGGCAGGATGCTCCGGCAGCCCGCGATGATCTCGGCCAAGCCGGAGTTGAGCGTGGGCTCGCCCGAGCCGCCGAGCGTGACCACGTCGGGGTCGTCGAAGCCCTCGGCCTTCCAGGAGCGGAGCTCGGCCAGGATGTCGCGAGGCGCGGCCCAGGGCTTGCGCTCGCGGGTGCGGATGGTGGTGGGGCCGACCTCGCAGTAGACGCAGTCCATGGAGCAGACCTTGGCGCCCAGGAGGTCCAGGCCCAGCGAGCGGCCCAGGCGGCCGGAAAGAACGGGACCGAAGACGTAGCGGTACATGGCGGGCTTGACTCCAGAGGGCCGTGCCGGTAGGCAGGGCGCATGATTCAATCTGGACAACTGGTAATCCTCATCAGCCCCAAGGGCAAGCGCTACATGCACAAGCTCGTCCCGGGCAACGAGGTGCACACCCAGGACGGCAAGCTCCTCCTGGACGACGTGGCCGAGGCAGGATTCGGCGGGCACGCCCGCACCCATCTGGGCAAGCCGTACCTCGTGCTCAAGCCCACGGTCTACGACCTCATCAAGGGGGTCAAGCGCCAGACCCAGATCATGTACCCCAAGGAGATCGGGTACGTGCTCCTCAAGCTGGGCATCGGGCCGGGAAGCACGGTCATCGAGTCCGGCACGGGTTCGGCGGGCCTGACCCTGGCCCTGGCGTGGTTCGTGGGCGACACGGGCAAGGTCTACACCTACGAGCGCCGCGAGGACTTCTTCAAGCTGGCCATGAAGAACCTCGACCGCGTGGGGCTTCTCCACCGCGTGGAGCAGGTCAACCAGGACATCGAGAACGGCTTCAAGCACACCGGCGCGGACGCCCTGTTCCTGGACGTGCGCGAGCCCTGGCTCTACCTCCAGCACATCCCCAAGGCCGTGCTGCCCGGGGCCATGTGCGGCTTCCTCCTGCCGACCACGAATCAGGTCTCCGACCTGCTGCGCGGCCTGGACGAGGGCCCCTTCGTGGAGACCGAGGTGCTGGAGATCCTGGTGCGGCGCTACAAGCCCGTGGCCGACCGCCTGCGGCCCGACGACCGCATGGTGGCCCACACCGGCTTCCTCATCTTCACCCGCTACATGGAGAAGCCCGAGCCCCTGCCCCTGCCCGAGACCGACGCCTCGGAAACCGACCCCACGGAAGTGGACCCGGACGAGGAACCCCTCGACCTGCGCGAGGACGAGGGCTGCGGCTGCGAGGACGAGGCTTCGCCTCATTCATAGAAAACCCGGGAGGGGCGCTCCCCCCGGCCCGAATCAGATCACGCCACGGCGGCTCCGCGAGGGGCCGCCGTTTTTTGTGACCCGCTTTTTCTGATTAACGCGAGTGCTTAGAGAACAGGGCGGCCATTTCGGCAGAGAGTCTTCGACGCAGAGGAATGAGTTCATTCAGAGGCGGGAGAATCTTGAGTCCGTATGTGCAATATCCAAATTGCCTATCACGATAATAAGGCGATAGTAATTCAATAACCTGTCTATCTTTATCTGAAAAATCAATTTTACCCCACACATCCTGCTTGCTTGCAGTACAAAGTATCGCAATAAGATCATGACCAAGTTTTCGGCTTTTTAATTCTTTATGTTCAGTGCCAGTATGCAATAAAAACGATTTTAATATCGATTCCAAGGGATGGCCTGCCAAATAATATTTACAAACAGGAGATCATTGTGCGGATCTTCTTGATCCAAAAGCAATTCGCAGGTTTTTAAAAAATGATCGCCATATCGGAGAAAGCTTTGAGGAGTTGCCTTCTGGCTCAAGGCCATTTTTTGTGTCCGCGCACGCGCCTTCACCATCAGAACCACTTTCTCCTGGCGAAGAACACGGCCATGCCCACGCCCACCACGGCCATGAGGACCAGGGAGGCGTAGTAGCCGTATTCCCAGTTCAGCTCGGGCATGTGCTTGAAGTTCATGCCGTAGACCCCGGCCAGGAAGGTCAGGGGGATGAAGATCGTGGCGATGCCGGTGAGGAACTTGATGATCCGGTTCATGCGCATGCCCGCCAGGGAGATGTGCAGGTCGAGCATGGCCGTGAGCAGGTCGTGCAGGGTCTTGACCTCGTCCACCACCTTGGCGGTGTGGTCCTTCACCTCGCGCAGATAGGCGCCGCAGGCCTCGTTGAATTCGCCCACGTCCTCGCTGGAGAGCTGGGCCAGGACCTCCTGCATGGGCCAGACCGCGTTGCGCAGGAAGAGAATCTCGCGCTTGAGCCGGTAGATCTCGTGCAGGGTGCTCTCGTCCGGGTTCTCGGCCAGCTCGTCCTCCAGCTCCTCGGCGTCGGCCGCGATCTTGCCGAGCGTCACCGAGACCCGGTCCATGATCGAGTCCAGCAGGGCGATGACGATGTAGCCCGGCCCGGAGGTGCGGATGCGGCCCCGGCCCCGGCGCAGGCGCTGGATGATGGGCTCGCAGATGTTCTGGGCGCTCTCCTGGAAGGTGAGCACGTAGTCCGGGCCCCAGACCACGCAGACCTGCTCTTCCAGAAGCTCGTACTTCTCGGGCACGTAGTCCACGTTCTTGAGCACCAGGAAGACCCGCTCCCCGTCCCCCTCCAGCTCCTCGGCCTTGGGCCGCTGGGTGGTGTCCAGGATGTCCTCCAGGGTCAGGGGCGAGAGCCCGAACCACTCGCCCACCCGGCGCACCAGGTCCGGCTCGTGCACGCCCATGACGTTGATGAGCCGCACCCGGCCTTCCTCGGGCTCCGGCCGGGCCTCAAGCGGCTCGCAGCAGGCCTCGGTGACTTCCCCGGAGGTGAAGGACAGGTGGGACACCGTGGGGTGGAAGTCCCGGTCCTGGCCCACGTAGACCAGCAGGCCCGGGGACTGGCCCACGGATTCCGGCTTGCGGCGGTGGAATGCGCGCATGGCGACCCTCCCGCCCCCCGCTGTCCCACAAATCCTCCCCAAAGTGAAGGGGCTTCGCCCCGTTACGGAAGGGGCTTCACCCCATCACGGAAAGGCAGGCGGCTTCGCCGCATGATGAAAAAGGAGGAGGCCCCGCCCGGCCATGAAGAGGCGCCCCCATCCTCCGCGTCGTCACCTGGAAATAATACTCCCCATCCTGAAAACGGCGTAGGAATGGGCGGAGGAACCGGGAAAAGCCCGGGAACCAAGGACCAGCAGCCATGAACCTCGCCGAAGCCGCACTGCCGCTGATCCAGAACGTCGCCCTGCTTCTGGCCGCGGTGCTCGTCTTCGACCTTTTTCCGGTCCGGGGCCGCCCCCGCGACACCCCGCTTTCACGCGTGGCGCTGGGGACGATCCTGGGCGTGCTCACGATCATCATCATGCTCACCCCCTGGCGGCTGAGCCCGGGTTTGGTCTTCGACACCCGCTCGGTGCTCGTGGGCATATCCGGCCTGTTCTTCGGTTCGCTCCCCACGGCGGTCTGCGTGGCGATGGCCTCGGCCTACCGGCTGTATCAGGGTGGGGTGGGAGCCTGGACCGGGGTTTCCGTCATCCTGGCCTCGGGCCTGATCGGCGTGGCCTGGCGCTACCGCCGGAAACGGCCGCTGCACGAGATCTCCTGGGCCGAACTGTACCGCTTCGGCCTGACCGTGCACGCGGCCATGCTCCTGCTCATGCTCACCCTGCCCTGGGACACGGCCCTGGCCGTGCTGCGCCGGATCAGCCTGCCCGTGATCCTGCTCTATCCCCTGGGCACGGCCCTGACCGGCGCGCTGCTGGCCCGGCGGCTGCGCAACGCCCGCGTGCGCGAGGAGTTGGAGGAGAGTGAAACCCTGTTCCGCAAGCTCTTCGAGGACCATGCGGCCGTGAAGATGCTCCTGGACCCGGAAACGGGCCGGATCATGGACGCCAACCGCGCGGCCGCGGAGTTCTACGGCTGGTCCAGGGAACAGCTGCAATCCATGCGCATCCAGGAGATCAACACGCTTCCGCCGGAAAAGGTGCGCGAGGAGATGGACAAGGCGGCCTCGGCCCGGCGGCTGCGCTTCGAGTTCCGCCACCGGCTGGCCGACGGCACGGAGCGGGACGTGGAGGTCCTCAGCGGAGCCGTCGTGCACAAGGGTCGGCAACTCATCCACTCCATCGTCCACGACGTCTCGGACCGCAAACGGATGCAGGAGGCCCTGCGGGCCAGCGAAAGCTACCTGAAGAGCGTGCTGGATTCGAGCAACGACGGCATCCTCGTGGAGGACGCGGACACCGGCGCGCTCCTCGACGTGAACCGGGCCATGTGCGAGATGTACGGCTATTCCCGGGAGGACATCCTGGAGCTGTCCGTGGCGGACCTGAGCCAGGGCGAGCCGCCCTATTCCCAGGACGACGCCCTGGAACGGCTGCGCGCGGCCCGGACCGAGGGGCCGCAGACCTTCACCTGGCTGGCCAAAAGAAGCGACGGCGGCCTGTTCTGGGTCGAGGTGAGCATCCGCTACGCGGTCATCGGCGGGCAGGACCGCTTCGTGGTCATGGTGCGCGACATCACCAGCCGCAAGCGCGCCGAGGACGAACTGCGCCAGGCCAAGGAGGACGCCGAGGCCGCCAACCGGGCCAAGTCGGAATTCCTGGCCATCATGAGCCACGAAATCCGCACGCCCCTGAGCGGGGTCATGGGCATGCTCCAGCTCCTGCGCGAGCCCGGGCACGACGCCGAGCGGGACGAATGGCTGGCCGCCGCCCTGGAGGCCAGCCGCCACCTGCACCAGATCCTGAGCGACGTGCTGGACCTCTCCAGCGTGGAGTCCGGCAAGATGCAGCCGCGCCGCGCCCCGTTCCTCCTGAAATCCGTGATCGCGCCGGTGGCCGGGGCCCTGGCGGAGTCGGCCCGGGCCAAGGGCCTGGCGCTCTCCTCGGAGGTGGACCCGGCGCTCTCGCGGCCCTTCCTGGGCGACGCGGGCCGCCTGCGCCAGATCATCTTCAACCTGGTGGGCAACGCCCTGAAATACACCGAGCGCGGGGAAATCCACATCGAGGCCTACCCCCTGCCGCTGGTCCCGGCCGGGGCCGACGCGGCCCTGCACCTTGTCATCCGGGATACGGGCATCGGCATCCCGGACGACAAGCTCAAGGCCGTGATCGAGCCCTTCACCCAGGTGGAGAACCCCTACACCCGGCGGCAGGGCGGCGCGGGGCTCGGGCTGAGCATCGTCAAGCGCCTCGTGACGGCCATGAACGGCTCGCTGACCATCTGCTCCGAGCCCGGGGTGGGCACGGAAGTGCACGTCACCCTGCCCCTGGCCTACGCGGCGGGCGATATGGCCGGGGAACAGGCCGGACAGGCCCCGGCCCTGCCGCCCCTGCGGCTGCTCCTGGTGGAGGACGAGCGGGTGAACCGGCTGGCCGTGAGCCGCATGCTGGAGCGGGCGGGCCACTCCGTGACCGCCGTGGGCGACGGCCGGAGCGCCCTGGCCGAGCTGAAGGCCGGGGACGTGGACGCGGTGCTCATGGACATCCAGATGCCGGACATGGACGGCCTCGCCGCCACCCGGGCCATCCGGTCCGACGCCTCGCTGGGCGACTCCGCGCGCGTGCCGGTCATCGCGCTCACGGCCCACGCCATGCCCGGGGACCGCGAACGCTTCCTGGCCGCCGGAATGGACGGCTACATCTCCAAGCCCGTGGAGAGCGAGGAACTGGAGCGAGAACTGGGCCGCGTGCTCCGGGGGGCTTCGCCCGGTTTCGAAAACGCCGAAAAGGGCTCCTAGCCGTCCCGCCGCTTCCGGCTCCCCTCATACAGCTCGTAGACCAGCAGACGGCACTCGATCTTGGCGTTCCAGAGCGGGATGCGGCGCGAGGGCTTGAGGCCCACGCACTTGGCCAGGTCCGGCTCGCCGCAGAGGATCGCGGCCCGGTATCCCCGGCAGCGCTGCTTGAGGAAGTCGCCCAGGGCCTTGTAGGTTTCCCTGAGCTTCGCGACCTCGCCCAGGCGCGCGCCGTATTCCGGGTTCACGATGACCAGCCCGGGTCCGGGCGGCGTCTCCTGGTCCCGGAAGTCGCACACCGCCCGGCCCACCAGGGCTCCGACCCCGGCCTGGGCCGCGTTGGTCGCCGCGGCGTTCATCTGGCCGGGATCGATGTCCGAGGCCAGGACGCGGCCGCCGGGCAGCGTGGAGCGGGCCCGGGTCAGGGCCGCGTCGCGCAGTTCCTCGAAGGCCTCCTCGTCCCAGCCCAGCAGGTGCATGGCCGCGAAGTTCTCGCGGCCGAGGCCCGGCGCGCGGTTCAGGGCCATGAGCGCGCCCTCGATGGCCAGGGTTCCCGCGCCGCACATGGGGCAGACGAGGTGCCCGCCCCGGGCCGCGATCTCCGGCCAACCGGCGGCCAGGAGCATCCCGGCGGCCAGGGTCTCCTGGAGCGGGGCCTTGCCGGGCATGGTGCGCCAGCCCCGGCGCGAGAGCGAGTCGCCGCCGGCGTCCAGGTAGACCGCCGCGTCGGTGCCCTGCCAGTACAAGAACACGCAGGCCCGGCTTTGGTCCGGGCCGGAATCCGGGCGGCGGCCCATGCGGGCCGCGATGCGGTCCACGATGGAGTCCTTGAGCCGGAGATTGGCGAAGCGCGAGTCGTTGACCGCCTCGGTGCGCACGGCCGAGGACACGGACACGTAGCCGTCGGCCGGGATCAGCTCCTCCCAGGGTATCTTCCCGGCCTCCCGGTAGAGGTCGTCCGGCCCCTTGGCCCGGAACCGCGCCAGCTCATAGAGCGCCCGGTGGCCGGTGCGGACCTCCAGGCTCAGGCGCAGACAGTCCAGGAGCGTGCCCCGGGCCTCCACGCCCGACACCAGCTCCCGCACCCCCTCCAGCCCCAAGTCCCGCATTTCCCGGCCCAGAAACGGCGGCAGGCCCTTGGGACAGGTCACGAGGACGGTGGATTCTTCCTTCCAGGGATTCATGCCTCTCTCTTCCCGCCTTTCCGTTCAATCCCGGGCCGAGCCCTGCCTTGCGCCCTAGGGCGCGCCGCGCAGAAACGCATCCGCCAGCCGCGCCAGTTCCCGCGGATCCTGGTGCATCATCCAGTGCCCGCCCTGGGGAACCAGCTCAAAGCGCGCGCCGGGAACCGCCGCGGCCTGGGCGCGCCCGTCCCGCGGCGGGCATACCCAGTCATCTGCGCCGACCAAGAACAGAGCCGGAACGCGCAGGCCCGGCAGGCGCGCGGCAACGCCGGGCCAAGAGCAAAGCGCCGCGTATTGCCGGGCGGCCATGCCCTCGGGAATCGCGGCGGGAGGCGGCATTGCGGCCCAGACCTCCGGGTGCGCCGCCGCCCACTGCCGCGGGAACAGCGCCTCCTTGAACTCCGCCGGGCTCATGGCGAACATGCGGTCCAGCATGGGCTTCACCCGCGCGCCGGAAAGCGGCGGCGCATACAGCACAAGCGCGCCCACCCTCTCCGGCCGGGCCAGGGCAAGCTCCAGGGCGATGCCGCCGCCCATGGACCAACCGAGCACGTCGGCCTTGGCGATGCCCAGGACGTCCAGCAGGCGCGCGGCGTCCGCCGCCATGGCGGGCATGTCCACGGGCGCTCCGGCGGGCAAATCCGCGGCCGCGCCCATGCCCCGGTTGTCCATGAGAATGACCCGGCGGCCGGAGTTCAGCCCGTGCACGAACTCCCTGTTCCAGCCCTCGGCGCTCATAGCGAAGCCGGTGACCAGCAGCAGCGGCCGGGCGGCGATGTGCTTCGGCGGCGCGGGCAGGTCGCGCCAGGCCAGGATGACGTCTCCCGCGCGCAGGGTGGAGGCGGCGGGCTTGGCCGGGGCGCAGGCCAGCAGAGCCAGCAGCAGGGCGGACAAAAGCCAGGGCAGCAATGGCGTGAAGCGCTGTCGCGGTGCGGGCATCATCTCTCCTCCGCCCCTGCTGGGCGGCCGGGATATGGGTCAAGGCCTGGATTGCGCGCAGCCTATGCCGGATGCCCGTCCGCCGCAATGCATGCCGGCCCTTCACGGATATTGCGCAAGCGGGAATTACATTCATTCCCCTGGCCGGGGTCCGGGGGCGGGCCCCCGGTTCCTCCCGTCCCGCCTAGGCCAGCGCCGACAGGTCGTAGTCGGTGCTCGACTCCACGCGGGCGCGGACGATGGCGCCGGGCCGCAAGGTCTTTTCCGGCGGGGCGGAGACGAAGGTCAGGCCGTCCACCTCCGGGGCCTGGAACCAGGCCCGGCCCCTGTAGAGCCCGGGCCACTCGGGGTGCGGGCCCTCGATGAGCACGTCCAGATCCTCGCCCACCCAGCCGCGCAGGTGCTCGGCGCTGATCCCGGCCTGGAGCTCCATGAGCGCGGCGCGGCGCTCCTCCTTGGCCCGGGCGCTCACCTGGGAGGACATGGCCGCGGCCGGGGTGCCCTCCTCGGCCTGGTAGGCGAACACGCCCAGGTGGGTGAAGCGGACCTCGGCCACGAAGTCCATGAGGGCGCGGAAGCGCTTCTCGGTCTCGCCGGGGTAGCCGACGATGATCGAGGTGCGCAGGGCGGCCTCGGGAAAACGGGAGCGGATGCGCTCGACGACCAGCCGGGGGTCGGCGGCGAAGGGGCGGCCCATGTTCTTGAGCACGTCCGGGTGGGCGTGCTGGAGGGGCACGTCGAAATAGGGCAGCAGGGGCGGCCCGGCCTGGCGCATGAAGTCCAGCACGGAGTTCGTCAGCCCGGCGGGGTAGAGATACATGAGCCGCAGACGGCGCAGGCCCGGCAGGGGCAGCAGGCGGGCCAGCAGCGGCGAAAGCCCGTTCCTGATCTCCAGGTCGCGGCCCCAGGCGGTCACGTCCTGGCCCACCACCACGAGCTCGGGCACGCCCTGGGCCAGCATGTCGCGGGCGTCGGCCTCGATCTCCTCCAGGTGGCGGCTCACGTGCGGGCCCCGGATGGAAGGGATGGTGCAGAAACGGCAGCGGTGGGAGCAGCCCTCGGAGACCTTGAGGTAGGCGTAGGCCGGGCCGGTGGAGAGGCGGCGGGCCGAGGGCTCGCGGAAGGCCCGGCGCGACAGGACTCGGGCCGCCAGCGCGGGCCACTGGTCCAGCTCGTGGGTGGAGAGCCAGAGGTCCACCTCGGGCAGTTCCGCGCCGAGTTCGCCGCCGTAGCGCGAGACGAGGCAGCCGGTGACGGCCAGCACGGGCCGGGGCGAGGCCTCGCGCACGGTCTCGGCCAGTTCCAGGATGGTGGACACGGACTCCTCCACGGCCGGGCGGATGAAGCCGCAGGTGTTCACCAGGATGAGGTCCGCGTCGCGGGGGTCGTCCACGGCGGCCATGTCCGCGCCCAGGGCCCCGAGCATGCGCTCGGTGTCCACGCGGTTCTTGGGGCAGCCGAGGCTCACGGTATGCACGGTGATCGTCGTCATCGCGGCAGCATATCCTGCCCGGCTGCGGCGGTCCACCGCCCCCCTTCGGGGGGTTCATGGAAAGGCGAAGAGACTCCCTTCTCACCGTTTTCCGTAATGGGCCGAAGGCCCCTCGGCTTCGCCGGTTCATGGAAAGGCGGGAAGCTCCACCGTCCCGCTGCCGATCCACACTCCACCGCCTTTCCATGATCCACGGCGCAGCCGCGCGGCTTGCCCTGGGATCGCGTCCGTGCCAATATGGTGTGTATTGCAAAAGAGGGAGCGCATGATGGAACCCCGGGCGTTGGACGAGGGCAAGCGGTACAAGGTCGGCGTCATCGGCAACAAGACGTCGCTCATGCCCTTTTGGGAACTGTTCGTGAGCCAGGGCAGCGGCCGGGTGCTGGCCGAGATGGGCCTGGTGGCGGCGGCCCTGCCCGGCGACGGCGTGCCGGGCGAGCCCTTCGGGCCGGGCATGAACCTGCCGGTGTACTCCGGGTTCCAGGCCATGCTCGCCGCCCACCCCGAGATCAACCTCGTGCTGGAGTCCACGGGCGACCAGGACATCCTGGCGATCCTGCGCCGCGAGCTGCCCGCCCAGGTGGCCCTGGTGGAGCGCGACGCGGCCGGGTTCTTCGTGCGCCTGCTGACCACCGAGCAGATGTGGGTGGCCTGCAAGGTGGACCTCATGCACACCCAGACCCTGCTCAAGTCCATCTCGGACCAGCTCTCGGACGAAATCTTCTTCCTCTCGCCCCAGGGCCACGTGCTGGACGTGAACGAGACGGTCTGCCGCCGCCTGAACAAGTGCAAGAAGGACTTCACGGGCAAGGCCTTCCGGGACATCTTCTTCGGCCCCCACTGCCCGCCGCCGGACATGCCCTGCGAGACGCCCTTCGACATCACCGCGCGCACGGGCGAGCCCTCGGAGGCCATCCAGACCGAGGTCGACGACACGGGCCGCATGCGCTACTACCGCATCTACACCTACCCCATCTTCGACGGCGGCACGCTGGTGAACGTGGTGGCCATGCGCCGCGACATCACCAAGCGCACCGAGATGGAGCAGCGTCTCCAGCAGTCGGAAAAGCTCGCCTCCATCGGCCAGCTCTCCACCTACATCGCCCACGAGATCCGCAACCCGCTCTTCGCCATCTCCGGCTTCGCCAACTCGCTCCTGCGCCAGGGCAACCAGGACCAGGCCTCGCGCGAAAAGCTCGGGATCATCCTGGAGGAGTCCAAGCGCCTGGACACCATCCTCAAGAGCATCATCAACTTCTCCCGCCCCACCGAGGGCCGCGAAACCGTCGTGGACCTGAACCAGGTGGTGGCCCAGACCATCGAGATCATGCGCGGGGACTGCGAGCGCTCCGGGGCCATGATCACCTTCCAGCCCGCCGAAGGCCTGGCCCGGGCCAAGGCCGACCCGGAACTCATCAAGCAGTGCCTCATCAACCTGCTCAAGAACGCCGTGGAGGCCATGCCCGACGGCGGCGACGTGGCCATCCGCACGGGCATGACCCGCGACCACGTGACCCTGGAGGTGCGCGACTCGGGCCAGGGCATCGCGCCCGAGCTTCGGGACAAGGTCTTCTCGCCCTTCTTCTCCACCAAGGGCAAGGGCTCGGGCCTGGGACTGGCCATGATCCGCAAGATCATGGACGACATCGGCGGCAACGTGGACCTCCAGAGCAAGGAGGGCGAGGGCACGGCCGTGACCCTGCTCCTGCCCCCGGCCCTGGCCACCCAGCAGCAGGACGCCCCCCCCTTCGGGGGCCTATAGAAACGCCAAGAGGCTCCCATCCCCCGTCTTTCTAAAACGGGGCGAAGCCCCCCTTCGGGGGTGTGCAGAAAGGCGAAAGCTTCTCCAGCCTTTCTGATACGGGCCGAAGGCCCTTGCCGCCGCCCGGGTCTTGTGGAATGGTTCCGCCACACATCATCCCCAAGCCATTCCGTCGCGGAGGCACCATGAGCGGCATCGTCAGCGCCACCTTTTTCAGCCCCACCCACACCAGCCGGACCATCGCCCGGACCCTGGCCGCCGAGCTGGCCCAAGGCCTCGGCAAGGCCGTGGAGGAGACGGACTGGACGCCCCCGGCCAAACGCGGCCACGCGCGCGCCCTGGGCCCGGACGACGTGCTCGTCCTGGCTTTTCCGGTCTACTCGGGCCGGATGCCGAAACTCCTGGAGGCGAGCATGGCCGGGCTCACCGGACAGGGAACCCCGGCCGTGGCGGCGGCGGTGTACGGCAACCGGGCCTATGAGGACGCCCTGGTGGAGGCCCGCGACATCCTGACCGCCAACGGCTTCGTGGTCACGGCGGGCGGCGCGTTCATCGGCGAGCACTCGTTCTCGCGCAAGGTGGCGGCGGGCCGCCCCGACGCCGGAGACCTGGCCCTGGCCCGGGACTTGGCCCAACGCGCGGCGGCCAAGATCGCGGCGGGCTCTCCGGCCGAGGTCGAGGTCAAGGGCGACCGGCCCTACCGGGACCGCTGGCCCGGCCTGGCAGTGAAGCCCAAGACCACGGACGACTGCACCGAATGCATGACCTGCGTCGAGGGCTGCCCGGCGGGCATCATCCGGTTCGAGAACCCGCGCGAGGCGGGCGACGGCTGCCTGCGCTGCATGGCCTGCGTCAAGCACTGCCCCGTGGGGGCCAAGTACTTCGACGACGAAAAGCTCCTGGGCTTCGCCACCCTGCTGGAGACCAAGTTCATGGACCGCAAGGAGCCGGAACTGTTCGTGTAGGGGGAAGGCGGAGAGCATGAAAGCCCAGGGGCTCCGCGCCCCTGGACCCGCGCCAGGGCTTCGCCCTGGACCATCCACCGTCGAGACCCCGGCCTGGCCGATAAAGGACTGGCGAAAAATCTACGTTCAAGGCATTCGCCCCCTCACGCCATTGCAATAGACGCTGAATATTGCAGCGCCGCACATCCAAAACGCCCGGTAAAACCGGGAGTTCAACCGGAAATCACCTTCCGGGGACAACATGAAATTGAAAATACTGCATATATCGCGCGGGAGCATTGAGTTAACGGACGGGACGAACGTTTTTATCGTAGGATGCGAGGGCTATCTCGCACGCGGAGAATCTCAAGCTGTTTTTGATATCTACACCAACAGCATAGTAAAGGCTGATCAAAACAACGAGTTGCGGGCGACGGCCTCAGAGAAAGAGGATATCCTTCAATTCTTGAAGGAATATTTCAACGAAAAGAATATTCCGGTCGTCTGGAACTGAGTTTCACCCCTCCCCGCGCGCGGGAACTGCGGCCTACAGCTGAGGAGGCTGTCGCTCTTTCTCCCGGGCATTTCTCAATCCGCCTTCGTGATGATCACTTCCAGGATGTGTTCGAAGACCTCTTCCAGGTCCAGGTCGGTCGTGTCCACGATCAGGGCGTCGGGAGCGGGTTTGAGCGGGGCCTCGGCGCGGGTGCGGTCCTGGCGGTCGCGGGCCTCGATCTGGGCCGTGAGTTCGGCCAGGTCCGCCGGCCGGCCCAGTTCCTGGAGCTGAAGAAAGCGCCGCCGGGCGCGCTCGGCCGGGTCCGCGTCCAGGAAGAACTTGTGCCGCGCGGCCGGGAAGACCACGCTGCCCATGTCCCGGCCCTCGGCCACCAGGGACGTGCCCCGGGCCAGGTCCTGCTGGGCCTTCTTGAGAAAGGCGCGGACCACCGGCAGCTTGGCCACGTTGGAGGCCCACATGCCCACGTCCTCGGTGCGGATTTCCGGGCCCAGGGCGCGGCCGTCCACCGTGAGCCGGGTCTGCGCGCCCGCCCCTTCCAGTCCGAAGCGGAATTCCTCCAGCCGGGCGGCCAGCCGTTCCTCGGGCCAGTCCCAGGAGCCCTGGCCGAGCAGATAGCCCACGGCCCGGAACATGGCCCCGGTGTCCAGGTAGGCCAGGCCCAGGCGGCCCGCCAGCATCTTGGCCAGGGTGGACTTGCCGACCCCGGCCGGGCCGTCCAGGGTGACGATGACCGGCTCAGCCACGGAGCACCCCGGCCAGTTCGCGCAGGAAGAACGCGTTTTCCTCCTCCGTGCCCACGCTCACGCGGATGCGCTCCGGCAGGCCGAAGCTCGCCAGGGGCCGGACGATGACCCCGCGTTCCAGCAGGCCCTGGAAGACGTCCTTGGCCGGGCGCGGCGGGGTGAACATGAGGAAGTTGGCCTGGCTCGGGCCCACGGCGCAGCCCAGTTCCGCCAGCCCGGCCGTGAGCCGGTCGATGCCCGCGTGCACGGCCTCCAGGGTGGCGGCCAGAAAGACCTCGTCCGTGAGTGCGGCGATGCCCGCGGCCTCGTCGGCCACGCCGATGGTGAAGGGGATGCGCGCGCGGGTCATGGCCTGGGCCAGCCAGGGCGGCATGACCCCGAAGCCCAGGCGGAACCCGGCCAGGCCGTAGGCCTTGGAGAAGGTCCGCAGGGCGATGACGTTCTCGCGCTCCAGGGCCAGGGGCAGGGCGCCGTGCGCCTCCAGGGGCCGGGCGAAGTCCACGTAGGCCTCGTCCACGGCCAGGATCGTGTCCCCGGGCAGGCGGTCGGCCAGGGCGCGCAGCTCGTCCAGCCGGGCGGCGCGGCCCGTGGGGTTGTCCGGGCTGGTGACGAAGACCACGGCGGTCTTCTCGTCCGCGGCCTGGGCCAGGGCCTCCAGGGGCAGGGGCGCGTCCGGGTCGCGGGGAACCTCGCGGCACTCCAGGCCGCAGAGCTTGGCCGTGAGCCGGTACATGCTGAAGGCGTGGCTCCAGCAGATCACGTGGTCGCCGTCGCGGCCCACCACCCGCAGCAGGAGGTCGATCATCTCGTCCGAGCCGTGGCCGACCACCACGTTCTCCACCGGCGCGCCCAGGCGGGCGGCGATGGCCTCCACCAGGGCGGGGTTGTGGTTCTGCGGGTAGCGGAAGCCCAGGGCGGCGGCGCGTTCGGCGGCCTTGCGCGCCAGGGGCGAGACGCCCAGGGGGTTCTCGTTGCTGGCCAGCTTGACCACGCGGGTCAGGCCGTACTTGGCCTTGATCTCGTCGATGGACAGGCCGGGGACGTAGGGCTTGAAATCCTGGATGACCGGGCGGAGGCGGCGTGTGCTCATGATGGTTCCGAGGTCGCGGACAAAGGGGACGGCCGAGGCCGTCCCCTTCCAGCGTCGCGCGCGTTGCGGGTAAAGCGGATCAGGCGGCCGGGCCGAGCTTGGGCCGGATGGTCAGCACCGGGCACTTGGCCGACTTGACCACCTTCTCGGCCACGGAGCCGAAGAGGATGCGGTCGATGCCCCGGCGGCCGTGGGTGCCCATGACGATGCAGTCCACGCCATGCTCCTCGGCCAGGTTGAGCACTTCCTCGGCGGCGTAGCCGGTGACCACGCGGCCCTCGACGGAAACGCCCGCGAAGTTCTCGGCCAGGAAGGCGGACATGGTGGTGTCCGCGCCGGAGACGATCTCGCCCACGAAGTTCTCGATGGAGCTCGGCGGCACGTGGAAACCCACGTACTGGCTGAGCGAAGGGGCCACGTACAGGCAGATCACCGAGGCGTCCAGGGCCTTGGCCATGGTCTTGGCGTAGTCCGCGACCATCGGGCTGTGCTCGGAAAAGTCCACCGCGCAGAGAATCTTCTTGATGTTCGCCATTGCCGTTCCTCCTCTTCCGCCCGAGGCGGTTTGTGGCGCATTGTGAATGCTTTCTAAGACATGCATGACAGAAACGGCCCGGATAGACAAGACCCCCGGCCTGGGCTAGGCTTTTCGTCAGGCCCGGCGCGGCGGAAGAATCTGCCGCCCGGCGTCGAAAAAAAGAACGCGTTTCCAGATCGTTGCGAAAACGCCTCCGGTTGGCAGAGTCCTTGCAGAAATGGCCGAAAACAGGATGAGGTGACACGATGAAGATTCATCCTGACTCCATCGAGGGAGTCCGGCAGGTCGAACAGACCAAGCTGGACAAGGCCGCGCGCACCGCCGAGGGCTTCGCGGGCCTGCTCGACCAGGAGGTGTCCAAGACCTCGGGATCACAGGCGAAGCCTGCCGCCCCGATCTTGCCGCCCCTGGTCGGACGGGTCTTCGGGACCGAGGAGGTCGCGGCGACCGCGAAGGCCGGGGAGGGGCAGGGCGACGCCGCCGCCTCCCTGGACGGGCTCATGGACCGGTGGGAAAACTATGCCGCCGGTCTCGGGTCCGGGGGCAACCTGAAGCAGGCCGAGGCCGCGCTCCAGGACATCGAGGCCGAGACCGGCCGGGTCAAGGAAATGGCCCAGGACGATCCGGGACTCAAGCCCATCGCGGACGAACTGGAGATCCTGGCCGCCACGGAAAGGGTCAAGTTCAACCGGGGGGACTACCTCTGATCGTCAGAGGGAGGTCCCCCCTCCCTCCCCTCTCCACGCCTGAACCCGCCGTCATTCCTTGCCTCGGCCCCCTGCCCTGGGGGAACCGGGATCAGACTCGTTTTCGGGCCTGCACTACGAAGAGGACCGAGATAGTGTCAAATCGCCCTCACGGCCTCTCCGGTAATTGAAATCCCATCTCTCCGGTGTTATCCGTCAGCAATCGAGGTGGGGACGTGAGCTTCTATGAATTCTTCTCTGGCGGCGGCATGGCGCGGATCGGCCTTGGCCCTGATTGGCCGTGCCTGTTCGCCAACGACTTCGACCCCAACAAAGCGGCCGCATATCGCGCATTCTTCGGCCCCTCGCCGGAGTTGCGCGTCGGCGACGTGTGGCGCGTGGAGGCCTCGTCTCTTCCCGGCCATGCGGACTTGGCTTGGGCATCCTTCCCGTGCCAGGATCTTTCCCTGGCCGGCAACGGCATGGGACTCAAGGGCAAGCGCTCCGGCACGTTTTGGGCCTTCTGGCGGCTCATGCAGGGCTTACGGGCGGAAGGACGCGCCCCCAGAATCATCGTTCTTGAAAACGTCCGGGGGACCATCACATCCCACCAGGGCCGCGATTTCGCGACCATCTGCGAATCACTCGCCCAGGAGGGGTACAACTACGCCCCGATGTTGGTGGACGCCCATCTTTTCCTTCCCCAGAGCCGCCCCCGCCTCTTCGTGGTGGCCTTCGACTCCGACACTCTGCCGGACTCCAACTTGGTCGGCAACGGTCCCACGGCTCCCTGGCATCCCAACTCCTTCGCTTACGCCTATGACCGATTGACCACACAAGCAAAATCCGCGTGGCTGTGGCTCGCTCCGCCCAAGCCCCTATTCAGGCCGGGCAAGCTCTCGGACCTGATCGAAGATGACCCCGGCGGCGTGAGATGGCACACCGAGTTTGAAACCAAACGCATTCTGGACCTCATGTCGCCCCTGCACTTGGAAAAGGTGAAGAAGGCCAAAAAGGACGGCGGCAAGCGCGTGGGGACCGTCTACAAGCGGACTCGCCCACAGGATGACGGGACCAAGGTCCAACGGGCGGAGGTCCGCTTCGACGAAGTGGCCGGATGCCTCCGCACCCCCGCGGGAGGATCAAGCCGCCAGATCATCATGGTGGTGGAGGACAACAAGGTCCGCACCCGGCTCCTGTCTCCCCGCGAGGCCGCTCGGCTCATGGGCCTGCCCGAGGAATACCCATTGCCCGAACGATACAACGACGCCTATCACCTCATCGGCGACGGCGTGGCCGTGCCTGTGGTTTCCTGGCTGGCCCGCACCGTGATTGAACCATCCCTGCGGCTGACGCCCCGTGAGGCGGCCGCCTGATGCCTCGGAAGAAAGCCAGCGCCACGGGGGACACCGTTCCCTGCATCCTGTCGGACGAAATGGTGGACATGGTGGAGAAATACGCCGAGGCGCTCCGTAACGCCGCACCCACCATTGGTGATCACGGCCTCACTCCTGCCGAGTTCGAGCGTTCCGGCCTGTTCCGAAGCGCGATTGAAAGACTGCGGGGCCAACAGGCGGCCGTGACAAAAGAGAAGTACTCCTTCGTCGAGCGGGCGTTGGATCAGCTCCAAGCTGCGGGCCTGATCGCGAATCACAAGTTCACCGGGGCGGGAGACCGGCACGACTTTCACGTCTACATGCCGGACAAGCGGGTGTGCGTCTTCGAGGCGAAAGGCTGCCTGGACGGCAACAACACCACGATCTTCCAGCGCCCTCCCAATGCAGAGGAGTTCCTGATCTGGTCCCTCTGCCAGAACCAAGGGTCCGACCTCAGGGCCGGAGTCTGGTCAGGAACTCACACCCGCATCGGGGCAAAGATCATCGCGGAGAACGTCCACGTCGAAGCACTGATAGTCTGGGATGCGCTGTGCGGTGGTCCTGGGCGTCCCTGCCCCAAGATCGCGGAAGGGCGCGGCCTGAAGGTGAACGGCGTGATGATTCCGCCTCCGTGCATCTACCTCTTCCCTCGCACGATCCCCGATCCCCGAAATAACCCGAAGCCGCCCATGCCCAAGCTTTCCAACGTGGCCCTTGCCGCAGCCCTGCTCAAACACTTTTGCGGTGATGAACGGGACGTGACGGAAGTTCAGATTGAGGCCAGAATGAAAGGGGCCAGCGTCGAGCGCAGGACCACCCTGACCCGGTCTGGGCGCGTAGTGCGGCAATCTGGTTGGACCGAATTGAAGCGGGCCGCTAGGTGACGACAGACGTCTTTGACACCCCCACCCGTAGCCGGGTCATGCGGGCGGTCAAAGGCAAAAACACCCGACCTGAACAGGCGGTCCGTTCCCTCCTCCATTCCCTGGGCTACAGGTTCCGCCTCCATCGACGAACCCTGCCCGGTTCCCCGGACATTGTTCTCCCTGGCCGCAAGGCCGTGATCTTCGTGCATGGATGCTTCTGGCATGGCCACGACTGCAAGCGTGGTGCCCGCACCCCCAAGGCCAACGCGGATTACTGGGTCGGAAAAATCGGGCGAAACATGGCCCGCGACGCCCGAGCACGGGCGGAGTTGGAGGCCCAAGGCTGGCGGGTTCTGGTAGTCTGGGAGTGCGAGATCAAAAATCCGGATGACCTAGCGGCCAAGCTCAGGGCCTTCCTCGAGTAACCACGGCTGGTTTCTGACGCAATCTGATCGCCCATCCCTTCCTGCATCCGGCTGCATTCCCCCCCATAGGGGGCGTCTCGGCCCTTGTGGAGCGATGCGTTGCGAACGCATCGCTCTTCCCTCCGACTGCGCCGATTCGCCATTTCCTCGAGCGTGGGTCAAGTGGCGGCGCCCTGCCCATGGCGCTGAGGTTAGGTCGCTCGGCAGTCTTCGGCATACGGATACGCTACGCCCATAAGGTACGCCTCCCGCCCCTACCCCCAGCCTCCCGAAAAGCGGCCCCTCTCCGTGTTCCATAAGGTTCTCCAGCGTCATGTTGACACCGCCTCTCAAAATGTCTAGAGTCATGTCAACACACTGACGAACGAAACCACAATCAGGAGGGCGCTCATGGCCGAAATCGGATACTGCCGGGTCAGCACCACGGACCAGAAAATGGACAGGCAGCTTGACAGGGTGAAGCTGGACACGATGTTCGAGGAAAAGGCCGGAGCGGCCGACGCGGCCAGACCCCAGCTTCGAGCCTGCCTGGAGCACGCCCGCGAAGGGGACACCCTGCACGTCCACTCCATCGACCGGCTGGCCCGGAACCTTCAAGACCTCCTGACGCTGCTCCAGGCCTTCACCGGCAAGGGCGTGGCCGTCCGGCTCCACAAGGAGGGCCTGACCTTCACCGGCCAGGACACCCCCTTCCAGAAGCTCCACTTCCAAATCATCGGGGCCGTGGCCGAGTTCGAGCGGGCCATCGTCAAGGAGCGGCAGAGGGAGGGCATCGCCAAGGCCAAGGCCGAGGGCAGGCATCTGGGCCGGGAGAGGAAACTGGCCCCGGACATGGAGCGCGTGATCCGCGACAGGGCCACGTCAGGGGCGGACAAGTCGGCCCTGGCGCGGGAGTACGGAATCAGCCGCCAGACGCTCTACCGCATCATCCACCGGCAGCCCATCACCCCGGAGCCGGAGGTCCAGGCTACGGCCTAGAGCCCGCGCCGGAGGCCGCCACCTGCCACAGCTCCCGGTAGGTCGGTCCCTGCGCTCCCAGGACGCTTTGCCAGAGCACGAAGCGGTCCGCCCGGGCATCCGGGAAGGGCCGCTTTTTCGTGCGTTCCGCCAGGGCCGCCCAGTCGTCCGGGCCGGGTTCCTTGACGCGGAAGATGGTCAGGTGGGCGGAAAAGGGCCGGGCCTCGGGCTCGAAGCCGAGCGGCGCCAGGGCCGCGTCCACGCTCCGGGCCAGGGCCGCCGCCTCGGCCGCGCCCGCCGCGAGCCCGAGCCAGAACACCCGGGGCCGCCGGGCGTCCGGGAAGAATCCGGGGTCGCCCGCGCGCAGGGCGAAGGGGGCGAAGGAGATTCCGCCGAGGGCCGCCCGCAGGCCGGGCAGCCGCTCCGGCTCCACCTCGCCCAGGAACTTGAGGGTCAGGTGCCAGTTCTCCGGCCGGGTCCAGGACAGGCGCGAGCGCAGTCCCGGCCGCAGTTCGGCGGTCAGCTCCCGCAGGCCGTCGCGCCAGGCCCCGGGCAGGGGCAGCCCCAGGAAGCAGCGCACGCCCCCTCCCCCGCTATTCCAGGATGTCCACCCGCACTTCGTTGTCGAAGCGCCTGCCCAGCTCGGCCAGCTTCTCGCGCTTGTGGTTCAGCAGGTACAGGGCCAGCTCCTTGGTGCAGGCGTAGACGAAGGGCTGCGGGCAGTTGGGGCGGCGCAGCAGGCGGTAGATCTCCTTGATGGCCGAGAGCGACTGCCACTCCATGTTGCGGCGGATGCCCGAGCCCTCGCAGCAGGGGCAGGGCTCGGTGGACACCGAGAGGGCCGAGGAGCCCAGGCGCTGGCGCACCACCTCCATGAGCCCGAAGGCCGAGATGCGGCCCACGTCCGTGCGCGCGCGGTCGGTCTTCAGGGCGTTCTTCATGACCTTCTCGACCTCGCGGCAGTGCTTGGGGTCCTTCATCTCGATGAAGTCGATGACGATCTGCCCGCCGATGTCGCGCAGCCGGAGCTGCTGGGCCACGGCCTCGGCGGCCTCCATGTTCGTGGTCAGGGCCATCTTCTGGAAGGTCCCGGCCCCGCCGATCTTGCCGGAGTTGATGTCCACGGCCGTGAGCGCCTCGGTGGGGTCGATGACGATGCGGCCGCCCGAGGGCAGAATCACCTCGCGGGCGTAAATCTGCTCGATCTGGCGCGCGAGGTTGAAGCGCTCCCAGAGCGAGCGCTCGGTGTCGGTGTAGAGCTTGACCATGCCCGCGCTGCGCGGGAAGGCCAGCCCGGCGTATTCCTTGATGCGCTCGGAGGTCTCGGCGTCGTCCACCCAGACCTCGGACACGTCGGCGGTGAGGTAGTCGCGCACCGCCCGCGAGGCCAGGTCCAGCTCGGCGTAGACCAGGCTCGGCGTGGGGGCGTCCTGGGCCTTCTTGCGGATTTCGGCCCAGAGGCGGTTCAGGTACTTGTAGTCGCGGGTCAGCTCGGTCTTGCTCTGGCCCACCCCGGCCGTGCGGGCGATGAGCCCCACGCCCTCGGGCAGGTTCAGGCCGTCGATGACCTCCTTGAGCCGCGCCCGCTCCTTCTCGTCCTCGATCTTGCGCGAGACCCCGGACTGGTCGTTGCCGATGGAGAAGACGAAATGCCGCCCGGGCAGGGACAGATAGGTCGAAAGGAACGCGCCCTTCTTGCCCGTGGGCTCCTTGACCACCTGCACGAGCATCTCCTGGCCGGGCTTGAGCACCTTCTGGATCAGCGGGTAGCGCTGGCCCTTCTTCAGGGCGTAGCCGGGCTGGTACTGGAAATACTCGGGGTGGATCTCGTCGATCTGGAGGAAGCCGTTGCGCTCCGCGCCGTAGTTGATGAACGCGGCCTGCAGGTTGGGGTCCACGTTGTGGATCACGCCCTTGTAGATGTTGCCCTTGGTCCGGGCCAGGTGGTGCATCTCCACGTAGTATTCGAGGACCTTGCCCTCCTCGGCCACCACCACTTCCATCTGCTCGCCGGGCAGCACGCTGATGAACATCTTCTGGCGCTTCTTCTTCCGGTCGGCCTTGTCCTCGTCCTCCTCGGGCCCGGGCTTGGCCGACTTGGCCGACCTGGCCGAGCGGGCGGGCTTGGCCGCCTTGTCCACCGCCTTGGCGGGCGCGGGCTTGGCGGCCTCTCCGGCCTCCTTGGCCGCGTCCGGCGCGGCCTCCTCACCCGGGGCCGGAGCCGCCGCGTCCTGGCCCTTCGCGTCCTGGGCCGCGGCCTCCTTGGCCTTGCCGCCCCGGCCGCGTCCGCGTCCCCGGCTGGAGCGGCTGCGCTTGCGCTTTTCCTTCTGCTCCGCCTGGGCCGCGTCGCCGCCCGTTCCGGCGGCCGGAGCCTCGGGAGCCCATTCCGGCTGGGACAGGCTCCATTCCGACTGTCCGGCCGCGTCCGCGCCTCCGGCCTGTTCCGGCCGTCGCGCCTGTTCCGTCCGGGGGGTGTTCCGGGTCTGCTGGGGCTGCTGAGACTGGTCCTGTCCCGTCTGATCCGTGTCCGTGGTCATGAAAAAACCTCGTGAGAAAAAAGTTGTGTCGAACGCGGACAGGGAACACCCCTGCCCGATCCTGGCTTTCCGCGCGCGACGCGGGCCTCGCGGGCCCGAGAGGGAAAGAGTCTGCTGGCGCGGCGCGGAGCCGAAAAACCCGGCCGGAATCCGGCCCTGGAAAATTCCCGCCCAGGCGGAGCCTCACACGGCCCATCGCCCCGACGTGTTCCTCACTCTAGACCGCTTTCCCCCCTCCACGCAACCGCCTCCGGCCGCCCACAGAAATCCCAAGAGGCTCCCGGCTTCGCCCCCCTTCGGGGGGTCATAGAAAGGCCAAGAGGGCCCCGTCTTTCCGCTTTTCTGAAAACCTCCGAAGGAGGCAGGACGTGGCCCGTCAAGATGCAAATCCGCTGCAATGAGCTGCATATTGGCTGTCATTCTTTCCCCGGCCCGAAAACGCCCCTTATGGTTCGTTGAAAACCTATAGGAGGCGGCATATGCTGCGGGACAGAGAAGGACGGAGATTGTGGATTCAGACGGAACGCGGGGAGTTCCAGCCCTTGGAATCCTACGGGCAGATCAACGAACGCAGAAAGTCCCAGTCCGGCCCGGACTGGTGGGTGGTGGCGAAAGAGCCGGACTGGGCTCCGCCCAAGCAGCGGGTGTCCTTAGTGGCGGGAGACCTGGGCGGGCACACCAAGCCCAACTCCCACGGCGACCAGCAGCCCTATGACGAATTGGGCCGCTACGCCGGACACGGAGAAGGGACCTGGAGCGAGAAGCCCAAGGAGGAAACGGCCTGGGGCGGGAGCTTGCTGACCACCCTCTTGGGCCGGGACGGCGACGACTTCCTGGGCGGTCACTCGGGCGGGGATGTGCTGGACGAACGGGGGGCATACAGACCGGCAAATCAAGGCTTGGATCACAGGCAACCGAGGGCCGCGACGCAACGTGAGCCATTGCCGGAATTGCCCGACTGGCCGAGCGGGCTCGAATTGCCGGATTGGCCGAGCAAGGACGATTTGCCGGAATTGCCTCAGAAAGAGGTACCATCTCCGACAATCGAGCAGGAAAATGCAACTATAAGCCGAAGCATTGACCCAAGAGATATGTTCCCAAAAGCAAAACGGGTGAGAGATGCGAATCTTGACCCGAGAATTACGAACCAATATGAAACTATTGGAAGAATTTTCCATGAAAATGGCGCCAAGGTTGTAATTTCATCTGCGAATGACAGTATTCATAGTCCAAACTCTCTTCATTATAAAAATTTAGCAATCGATATTCGGGCAAAAAAGTATAATAGAACTATAATGCTAAAAATACAAAACAAACTGAGTAAGGAACTCGGAAAGGATTATGATGTGCTGTATGAAGAGTATCCTGATGACCCAGACAATAACCATATCCATATTGAATATGATCCAAAATGCAAGGTGATGAAATGAAAAAGATAGCTTTATTATTCTTTTTTTGTGCAAGTTCAATATCCGCCTTCGCCCAGGACATGCGCGGCACATACTGCGTGGTCTCCGAGTCCGAATGGACGCAGTGCATCGAGTTGCGGCAGGGCGGCGAATGCCGGATCGTCACTGAGTTCTGGGACCCCACGGAAGGTTCCGGCCCCCGCAAAAACATGACCCGCAAGGAGACCCCGTGCCGCTACGAGGTGAACGGCGACCTGGTGTCGCTGGCCTACGAAGGCCGCACGGAGGTGATGAAGGCCGCTGTCTACGACTGGGCGGCCATCGACGAAGAGGGGTGGTCGCCGGGCCTGGAACTGGTCAATCCGACATACGAGAGAGGCTGGCTGGACCCTGGGGTCTATTGGAAAAAGCCCAGGCGCGAATTCCGCCTCAACGCCCCCCCTGGCCCCGCCCCCTTCGGGGGGTCATAGAAAGGCCGGGGAGGGGTTTCTTTATGTCGTTCGCTGAACTGTTCCGGGCCGTCCTGGTCGCGACCTGCATCCTGCTCCCGGTTGTTCCGGCCCGGGCGGGCGAAACCTTTGTCCTGGACGAGTAGCTTTTCCCTCCCACCGGGGACAACGCCGGTTACGAGGGCCCGGACACTCCGCTCGACGAACGGCTGTTCGTCCTGCCCTGGGTCACGCTGGAAAAGGACACCGAAGAGGACGTCTTGCGCCGCTTCGGCAAGGCCCAATCCCTCCCCGGCTGGGACCGCTTCGCCTATTGCTACGAGGAGACCGGTTCCGGCGTGGTGGCCGTGTTTTCAGGATTCCGGGACGACGTGGTTCGCGCGATGCTGGCGGATTCCGCGCGAAGGCTGAAGGACGCCCGGCTGCGCGCGCGTGCCCCAGGCCGGTAGGCGGTGCGCGCATGAACCCTGAGCGCCGCCCGGCTGCGCGCGCGTGCCCCAGGGGACCTTCACCACGACCACGACGGCCGGGCTGCGCCTGGGCATGACCCGCGACGAGGCCGTGCGACTCCTGGGCGCGCCCAGGCTGGAAACCCCGTCCCGGCTCTACTACGGCCAGACCCTGAAGACTCCCATGGCCCCGGAAACGCGGAAGCGGTTCAGCCGACTCCGGCCGAACTCCACGGACGACGACGCCTGGGTCTACGAATACCGCATCATCATGCTGCGTCTGGACAGGGGGCGGGTCTATTCCTTCACCGTCAGCCGCTCCTCTTCCTCCTGACCGGCTTCGCCGGGTTCTAGAAAGGCGGAACGAGGGAACCTCTTTGGTTTTCTATGAACCGCCGAAGGCGGACCGGAGCGTGCCGAGCAGGGTCATGCGCAGGAGCGGGACGCACTGGTCAAAGGGGCAGTCCATGTCGAAGGGGCAGGGATGGGCCCGGGCCTCGATGCCGTAGGGCCGCTGGTCCGCGCCCGAGGCCGTGCTCCGCACCAGGAGCAGCATCTCGCCCTGGCAGGATTCCGGGGCATTGGCGGCCGCGGCCAATGCCGGGCTCCAGATGTGGATGTCCGTGGCCCAGGGCAGGAAGCCGTCGTCAAAGGGGGGCATGGGCAGGCCGGATTCGGCCAGCCGCGCCACCTGACGGCCGTTGACGCAGAGCAGGTAGGCCCGCACCACGTAGTCCGGCGTGCCGTCCGGCTGGTAGCGGTAGCCCAGGGCCTCCAGCGCCCGGATCGCGTCACGCTCCAGCTCCACCACCTCGCCGTCCACGGGCACGGCCGTGCCCAGCTCGCCCAGCTGGTAGTCCCGCACCTGCAGGTTGAAGCTCGCGCCCGGCACGGGCTGGAAGGCCAGCAGATCAATGACCGGCGGCGCGTCCCGGCGGCCGGCGCAGGCGGCGAGGGGCAGCAGGGACGCCAGGAGCAGGAGCTGAAGGAAACGACGCATGGGCCCTCCTTGGGTGCTCCTGCGTCCTAGCCTGGAATGCGCCCGGCGGGCAAGGCCCGCCCCGGTCTTGACGCCGGAACCGCGACCTGTCAGGAAGGCTTCCGTCGGGATTATTTTTTTCTAACGAAAGTCTAGATTTTTCACACGGTTTCTGCTAAACGAGGAGCCAATCACGGGGTGGGATGGATGCGGACGAATTTTCGCCTGACGACAATTTTCCTGCTATTCTGCGCCTTTGTCATGGTGGCCACGCCCGCCATGGCCAAGCGTTCCAAGTCGCATTCCAAGGCCCCCGCCAAGACCGCGCAGGTCGTCTCCAGCTCAAAAAAAACGAAAAAACGCGCCGTGGCCGCCCCGGTGGCGAGCGAGGGCAAGGACCCCCTGCGCCTGCGGGTGCGTTCGGCCATCGCCGCGGACTTCCAGAGCGGCTCCATCTTCTACGAAAAGAACGCGGACACGCAGATCGCGCCCGCCTCGCTGACCAAGGTGCTCACGCTCTACATCGTGCGCGAGGCCATTGAGCAGGGCAAGCTGCGCGAGGACGACGTGGTCAAGGTCAGCCACCGGGCCGCCTGCGCCTCGGGTTCGGTCATGGACCTCTACGCGGGCGAGCGCGTCACGGTGGGCGAGCTGATGAAGGGCATCGCCGTGGCCTCGGCCAACGACGGCTGCGTGGCCATCGCCGAGCACATGTCCGGCAGCGTGGACAACTTCGTGCGCCTCATGAACCGCAAGGCCCGCTCCCTGGGCATGCTGCGCACGACCTTCAAGACGCCCAACGGCCTGCCCGCCGACGGCCAGGTGACCACGGCCCGCGACATGCTCAAGCTCTCCCGGGCCTATCTCAAGCGCTTCCCCGAATCCCTGACCCTCCACTCCACCCGCAACTACGTCCACAACCGCCGCAACCACCAGAACGCCAACCGCCTGCTCGGCGCGTTCGAGGGCGCGGACGGCCTCAAGACCGGCTTCGTCAACGCCTCCGGCTACAACATCATCGCCACGGCCAAACGCGACGGAAAGCGCATCATCGCCGTGACCCTGGGCTCCCGCTCCAGCGGCGTGCGCAAGCGCGAAACCGCCCGGCTCATGGAAAAGGTCTTCGCGGACCTGGGCGAGCCCGCCACCCGGCTGGCCAAGGCCAAGCCCCAGCAGCCCGAGGCCCCGGACCTGGACGACGACGCCGCCCAGCCCGGCGAACGCCCCGAGGCCCAGGGCGGCGGTCTGGTCGGCCGCCAGGCTTCGGCCCTCAAGCCCGTGACCCTGCAGGTCCCGGCCAAGGGCCGCTACACCATCCAGGAAAGCACCTTCCGCTCCGTGGAAAACGCCCGGGGCCGCCAGGCCGCCCTGCGCGACGACGGCATCCCCGCCCGCGTGGTGGCCACCAAGGGCGACAGGAACACGTTCTACCGCGTGCTCATCGGCCGCTACACCTCCATCCAGCAGGCCGAAGCCACCCGCCGCAAGCTCGCCTCCGACTACAACCTTCCCAACACCCTCATCACCCGCTAGCCGGCTTCGCCGGGGGCCTTCGGCCCGTTCCAGAAAGGTGGAAGACATTCCCGCCATTTGTCTTTCCATACTCCGGCGGAGCCGGAGGCGTATTGACAGAAAAATGGCCGCATGCATTATTCTCGTGGGAAGACCAAGGAGGTTTTCTCATGAGACGGATGACGCGAATTCTGTTCGTCACGGCGCTGCTGCTCTTCGCCGCCAGTGGCGCGGCACTGGCGGCCGAGGGCTACATGGACGTGGAGCCGGCCAAGGCCAAGGAACTCATCGACGCCACGCCGGACATCGTGGTCCTGGACGTGTCGCCTTACTACGCCAAGGGCCACCTGCCCAAGGCCATCAACCACCCGGTGGGCGACGGCTCCCTGGACAAGGCCATCCCCATGCTGGACAAGAGCAAGACGTACCTCGTGTATTGCCACGGGGACGGGCCGAGCATCGCGGGAGCCAAGAAGCTGGTGGAGGCCGGATTCAAGAAGGTCTACCGGCTCAAGGGCAACTACAAGGCCTGGGTGGACGCGGGATACCCCGTGGAGAAGTAGGGCCTTCGGCCCACAATAGAAAGGCCGAGGGAGGCTTTCGCCTTTTCGCCTTTCCATGAACCGGCGAAGCCGGGGGCCTTCGGCCCGTTCCAGAAAGGCGGGAGAGACTCCCGCCTTTTGTCTTTCTATAATCCCCCGAAGGGGGCCTTTCTATAATCCGCCGAAGGCGGCAAGAAGCGGATGGTTCGGGAAGCCGAGGCAGGGTATGAGGGGGGTCATGAGCACGACTGACGATCCCAGATTGGAGGCCGCGCGGCGGGCGCTGGAAACGGCGTTGGAAGCGGGCGGCCCTGCCCCGGCCCTGGCGGAGCTGGCGGAGATCGCCGGGCTCTCGCCCTGGCATTTCCAGCGCCGGTTCACGGCCGAATTCGGACTCTCGCCCAAGCGCTACGCCCTGGCCCGCAGGACGCGCATCCTGGCCGACGGCCTGGCCCGGGGCCGGGACGTGGAGGGGGCCGTGGCCGAGGCCGGATTCGGGTCGTCCAGCCGGGTGTACGGCCGCGCCGGGATGCTGGGCATGACCCCGGGACGGCTGCGGCGCGGCGGAGCGGGCGAGACCGTGCGCCACGCCCTGGGCCAGACGCGGCTGGGCCTGCTCCTCCTTGCGGCCACGGACGCCGGGGTCTGCTCGGTGGAGTTCGGGGACCGGCCGGAGGAGCTGCTGGAAGGCCTGAGGCGGCGTTTTCCCAAGGCCGTGATCGAACCGGGCGGGGAACGCGAGGCCATGCTCCTGGCGGCCGTGGTCCGGGCCGTGGAGGACGGCGTGGGGGCCGAGGGCCTGCCCCTGGACTTGCGGGGCACGGCGTTCCAGCTGGCGGTCTGGCGGGCGCTGCGGGACATCCGGCCCGGCGAGCGGCTGAGCTATTCCGAACTGGCGACGCGGCTGGGACGCCCCGGCTCCGCGCGGGCCGTGGCCCGGGCCTGCGCGTCCAACCCCGCGGCCGTGACCGTGCCCTGCCACCGGGTGGTGGGAGCGGACGGCTCGCTCACCGGCTACCGCTGGGGCCTGGCGCGCAAAAAGGCCCTCCTGGACAAGGAACAGGACGGGGCCTCCGGCCCTCGATAGAAAGCCGCCCGCCTTCGGCGGATTCCAGAAAGGCGGAAGACACTCCCGCCTTTTGTCTTTCCATGAACCGGCGAAGCCGGGGGCCTTCGGCCCGTTCCAGAAAGGCGGAAGACCCTCCCGCCTTTTGTCTTTCCATGAGCCGGCGAAGCCGGTTAGTGGCCGCCGCCGGCCTCGAAGCGTTTGCCGGAGGGCGGCTTCTTCATGATGAAGACCAGGGGCACGAGGCAGAGGAAGAGCACGGTCTGGGCCAGGAAGGCGTCGTTGAAGGACATGGCCGAGGCCTGGCGCTGGAGCTGCTGGTAGATGAGGGTGTAGGCCCGGTCCGTGTGGTCGGCGAGGCTGCCGAGCTTCCAGCTCAGGTGCAGCTTGAGCTGCTCGATCATGGTCTGGAAGTTGGGGTCCAGGGCGCTCATGTGCTCGGAGAGCCGGAGCTGGTGGAACTGGGCCCGGCGGGCGAGCATGGTGGTCACGAAGGCCGTGCCGAAGCTGCCGCCCAGGTTGCGCAGGAGGTTGAAGATGGCCGAGGCGTTGTTCATCTGGGGCACGGGCACCCAGGCGAAGGTCAGGTAGGAGAGGGAGACGAAGAACAGGGGCATGGATATGCCCTGGACCACGCGGGCCATGACCGCGGTGTGGAAGTCGATGGACAGGTTGAACCCGGCCATGGACCAGAGGGCGTAGCCGTTGATGAGCAGCCCGGCGATGAGCAGGGCCCGGGCGTCGATCTTCTGGGTCAGCTTGCCCACCACGGGCATGGCGACGAGGGCCACGGCCCCGCCGGGGCCCAGGACCATGCCCGCCAGGAAGGCGGTGTAGCCCATGAGTCCCTGGAGGTACATGGGCAGGAGCACGATGGAGCCGAAGAAGGCGAAGAAGCCGATGAACATGACGATGTTGCCGGCCGCGAAACTCAGGTTCTTGAAGATGCGCAGGTCCACGATGGGCCGTTCGTGGGCCAGCTCCCAGAAGACCAGCACGAGCAGGCTGACCCCGGCGACGATGGAGAGGACCAGGATGTAGTCGGCGCTGAACCAGTCGTCCTGCTGGCCCTTGTCGAGCACGATCTGGAGGCTGCCGATGCCCAGGGTGAGCAGGGCCAGGCCCACGTAGTCCACCTTCTCGCCCGCGGCGCGGCGCTCCTGGTGCTCGGGGTCGGCCACGAAGGACTGGATCATGAACAGGGCCAGCACGCCGATGGGCAGGTTGACGTAGAAGATCCAGCGCCAGGAATAGTTGTCCGTGAGCCAGCCGCCGAGCAGCGGGCCGAGGATGGGCCCGAGGACCACGCCCATGCCGAACACGGCCATGGCCATGCCGCGCTGGTGCGGGGGGAAGGTCTCCATGAGGATGGCCTGGGACATGGGCTGGAGCCCGCCGCCGCCGACGCCCTGGACCACGCGGAAGAGAATGAGCTGGAAGAGCGACCCGGCCGCGCCGCAGAGGAGCGAGCTGGCGGTGAAGACCACCAGGGAGAGGATGAGGTAGCGCTTGCGGCCGAAGACCCGGGCCAGCCAGCCGCTCATGGGGATGACCACGGCGTTGGCCACGAGGTAGGAGGTGAGCACCCAGGTGACCTCCTCCTGCCCGGCCGAGAGGCTGCCCTGGATGTGGGCCAGGGCCACGTTGGCCACGCTGGTGTCGAGGATCTCCACCAGGGTCGGGATCATCACCGCCAGGGTGATGATCCACTTGTTCACCGGCGCGCCGGAAGCGGCGCTCATTTGTCCTTCTTCACCGTGCGGATGGTCGGGACCACGCTCATGCCCGCCCGCAGCCGGGGGATGTCCTGGCCCGGCTCGATGGCGATCTTCACCGGGATGCGCTGGACCACCTTGACGAAGTTGCCCGAGGCGTTCTCCGGCGGGAAGAGCGCGAAGACCGAGCCCGTGCCCGCCTGAATGGAGTCCACGTGGCCCTTGACCGTGACCCCGGGGTAGGTGTCCACCTCGAAGGTGCAGGGCTGGCCGGGGCGCACGTCGGTGAGGTCGGTTTCCTTGTAGTTGGCCGTGACCCAGATCTCGGGCACGTGCAGGGGCACCACGCTCATGAGCGGCTGGCCGCGCGAGACCATGAGCCCGGGCTCCACGGACTTCTTGGTCACGAAGCCGGGCCCGGGGGCCGTGATGGTGGTGTATTCGAGGTTCAGGGCGGCCTGCTTGACCTTGGCCTTGGCCGCCTCCACCCGGGAGTCGATCACGGCGGCGGAGGGGCCGCCCTCGCGGGCCCCGGCGTTGCGGCGGCGGATGGCGTCCAGCTTGGCCTGGGCCGCGCGCACGCGGGTCATGGCGCTGGTGGCCGCGGTCTGGGCCGTGTCCACCGAGGACTGGGACACGGCCTGGGTGCGCAGGAGGTCCTGGGACCGGCGCAGATCCAGGGCGGCCTGTTCAAACTGGGCCTTGGCCTGGTGCAGGTCCTGCTCGGCGGCCGTGGCGTCCTCCTCCAGGGCGGCCAGGGAGGCCCGGGCGTCGGCCAGGGCCACCTCGTACTCCACCGGGTCCAGGCGCACCAGCGGATCGCCCGCCTTCACCTCCTGGTTGTCCTCCACCAGGACCTCCGCCACGTAGCCCGCCACGCGCGGGGTGATGGTGTAAATCCGGCCGTCCACATAGGCGTCGTCGGTGGAGACCCTGTGCCGCGTGGCCAGGAGGTAGCCGCCCCAGGCCAGGCCGATGCAGGCGAGAACGAGGAGAATGAGGAGTCGTCTGTCCTTCATGGCGCCGTCCTAAACAATTGTTTAAAGCGAAAGTCGAGCACAGTCTGTAACCCAGAGCCGGGCATGGCGCAAGAGGCCGCGCGGCGCGGGGGAATTCTCCTGGCGAACAAATCCTTTGCCGAACCCGGCAAGTCGTGTACAAAAGGGCGGCGTCCCCCGCCGGGGAACGCCGAGGGTTGCCGATGACGCGTCCCGTCCCTTTCCTGGCCCCGCTCCTTCTCTGGCTGCTCGTCCTGGCCCAGCCAGGGCCGGTCTGCGCCGCGTCCGCCCCCCTGGTCCTGTCCGATCCCGAAGCCGCCTACTCCCTGTCCCCGCACTGCGAGCTGCTGGAGGACCCCGAGGGCATCTGGAGCCTGGAGGACGTGATCGCGCCCGACCTGGCCGCCCGCTTCCGCCCGCATTCCGACCAGACCATCAACCTCGGCCTGAGCCCCTCGGTCTGGTGGCTGCGCTTCCGCCTGATCCAGGACCAGGAGCTGCGCCTGCCCCCGGGCGAGGAATGGCTCATCGACCTGGGCTGGCCGCACCTGCGCTCGGCGCGGCTGTACATCCCCATGCCCGGCGGCGGGTTCCTGGAGGAGCGGGCCGGGGACCCGGCCACCCTGCGGCCCGGCGAGACGCCGCCGGAGGACCTGGCCTTCCTCCTGCCGCGCTTCCTCTACGGCAGCCAGACCTTCTACCTGCGCGTGCAGGGCGTCTCCTCCCTGTTCCTGCCCCTGGAGGTCCTCACCGAGGAAGGCTACACAGCCAAGCGGCGGACCCACGCCCTGGCCCAGGGCGCGTACTACGGCGTCATGCTGGCCATGCTCGTGCTCAATCTCCTGCTCTTCCTGACCCTGCGCGACAAGAGCCACGTCTGGTACCTGCTCTACGTCCTCTTCGTCTCGGCCTACTTCCTCTCCTACAACGGCTACCTGGACCGCTGGCCCTTCCACTTCCAGGGCGGGGCCGAGCTCACCGCGCGGCTGCTGGTCATCGGCGCGTTCATCTGCTGCGCGGCCCAGTTCACGCGCACCTTCCTGCTCACCAGGACCATCGCGCCGGAGGCCGACGTCGCGCTCAGGGTGGTGCTCTTCGCCGCCCTGACGGTCATGGCCCTGACCCCGGCCCTGCCCCAGCGCCATGTGGTGCGCATCTTCTCGCTGTTCGGCCTCTGCTCGCCGTTCATCGCCGTCTGGTGCGGCGCGCTCTGCCTGAAACGCGGCTTCCGGCCCGCGCGCTTCTACCTGGCGGCCTGGGCCGGCCTGGCCCTGGGCGGAGTCATCCACTCCCTGCTGTTCCTCAAGCTCCTGCCCTTCAACGACTTCACGGCCACGGCCTTCCAGGGCTCCACGGCCGTGGAGGCGGTCATCCTGGCCCTGGCCCTGGCCGACCGCATCCGCGTCCTGCGCCTGGAGCGCGAAAAATTGGCCCTGGCCGAGGAACGCCTGCGCTCGGTGCTGGAGGCCCTGCCCTTCCCCCTGGTCATCTCGCGCCAGCCCGACGGGCTCGTGCTCTTCGCCAACCAGACCGCGCACCAGGCCCTGGGCCTGCCCCGGCCCGCGCTCATCGGGGCCACGGGCCAGTCCTATTACGCCAGCGCCGAACGGCGCGACGAAATCCTCGCCGTCCTGGCCGCCCAAGGCCGGGTCCAGGGCATGGAGGCCGAGATGGGCCTGCCCGGGATCTGGGGCCGGAAGGCCTCGGTCTCGGCCACGCTCATGGACTACCAGGACCAGAAGGCCGCCCTGTTCGTGATCCAGGACGTCACGGACCGCAGGCGGGCCGAGACCGCCCTGCGCAGGAGCGAGGAGCGCTACCGCACCCTGGTGGAGAACACCAACGAAGGCGTGGGCGTGTTCCAGGACGACCGCGTGCGCTTCGTGAACCAGCGCATGCTCTCCCTCTCGGGCTACAGCCGCGAGGAGCTCCTGGGCCAGGACGTGTTCCGCTTCATCCACCCCGAGGACCGGGGCGAGGCCCGCTCCACCGCCCGCCAGATCATCGGCGGCGGGCTGCCCGCGGCGGACCTCTCCCTGCGGGTCTTCAGCCGCGACGGACATCCGCGCTGGCTGGACATCCACCTGACGAACATCGACTGGGAAGGCCGCCCGGCCGTGCTCTATTTCGCCACCGACGTGACCCACCGCCGGGCCATGGAGCAGGACCTCCTGGCGGCCAAGGCCCAGGCCGAGCAGGCCAGCCGCGCCAAGAGCGCCTTCCTGGCCAGCATGAGCCACGAAATCCGCACCCCGCTCTCGGCGGTCATCGGCATGGTGGATCTGGTCATGGGCGGACGGCTCAACGAAGAGCAGCGCGACTGTCTGGCCACGGCCTCGGACTCGGCCCGGCACCTGCTCTCGATCATCAACGACCTCCTGGACTTCTCCAAGATCGAGGCCCGCAAGCTCTCCCTGGAGCGCGTGCACTTCGACCTCTTCGACACCGTGGAGTCCGTGGGCCGCACCTTCTTCCTCCAGGCCCGCCAGCGCGGCCTGGACCTGACCGTGGAGATCGACCCCGAGGCCCCGCGCCACGTGGTCGGCGACCCCGCGCGGCTGCGCCAGGTGCTCATGAACCTCGTGGGCAACGCCGTGAAGTTCACCGAGCAGGGCGGCGTGCGGCTGCGGCTCCAGGCCGTGAGTTCCGGCCGGGAGGGCCAGGTGGCCGCCCGCTTCCTCGTCTCGGACTCCGGCATCGGCATCTCCAAGGGCCAGCTCGGCCAGATCTTCGAGAGCTTCACCCAGGCCGAGGGCTCCATCAGCCGCCGCTACGGCGGCACGGGCCTGGGCCTGGCCATCTGCCGCCGCCTGGTGGAGCTCATGGGCGGAAGCATCGCCGTGGATTCCGAGCCCGGCAAGGGCAGCACCTTCTTCTTCAGCCTCTGCTTCGAACCCGGCGACCCCCAGCTGGCCGTGGCGGGCAACCCCACCCCCGAGCCGCCGGCCGCCGGCGAGGCCGTTCCCCTGCGCCTGCTCGTGGTGGAGGACAACCCCGTGAACGTGCGCGTGGCCCAGCTCCACCTGACCCAGATGGGCCACGAGGTGATCGCCGCCGGGGACGGCCACGAGGGCCTGGCCCTGCTGGCCCGCGAACGCTTCGACGCCGTGCTCATGGACCTGGAGATGCCGGGCATGGACGGCCTGGAGGTGACGCGGCGCATCCGCTCCACCCCGCCCGGACCGGGCGCGCCCCTGGACCCCCTGGTGCCCATCGTGGCCATGACCGCCCACGCGGTGGCCGAAATCCGCGACCGCTGCCTGGAGGCGGGCATGGACGGCTACGTGGTCAAGCCCGTGAACTTCCCGGAGCTGAACGACCTGCTCCAGCGCCTGGCCCGGGGCGAGCGCGAGGCCGGACGCAGGGCCCCGCCGCCCGCTCCGCCGCCGATCCGCGACCCCGAAACCCTGCCCGTGCTGGACCGGGCCGGGGCCATGCGGCTCATGGGCATCGACCAGTCCACCTACGAGGCCGTGCTGGACCACTCGCTCCAGGAGATGGAGCGCCGCCTGACCCTGGCGCGGCAGGCCATGGAGTCCGGCGACGACGCGGCCCTGACCCTGCACGCCCACACCATCAAGGGCACGGCCGCGGGCATGGGCGCGGAACGCTGCGCCCACCACTCCCTGCGCCTGCACGACGCGGCCAAGGCCGGGGAGCGGGAGACCGCCGCCCGGGCCCTGGAGACCCTCGCCGCCGAGTTCCAGGCCCTCCTGTCCCTGATCGCCTCCCCCTCCGGGGAGTCGTAGAACCGCCCCGTCCCCTTCGTCCGGCTTCGCCGGTTTCAAAAAAAGCAAGGGCCTTCGGCCCGCTCCAGAAAGCAAAAAGGCGGGAGCCATGTCCCGCCTTTCATTCTTTGCGAACCGGAAGCCTCCCGGCCGTTCTGGAAACCGGCGACGCCGGGGGGCTATGAACTCCCGAAGGGGGAGGCGGAGAAGCCGCGCCGGAGTTCGAGGATGTCGCGGCGGCGGTACAGGGCCACGACCGTGAACGAGGCCAGGTAGAGGGCGGAGAAGAACGGGTGGGCCTGGCTCGGGGGGATGCCGATGTCGGTTCCGGCCAGGAACAGGGGCGAGAGGAGCTGGCCCACGAAGAGCACGAAGAGCACGGCCGCCGCGCGCGGGCCCAGGGTCAGCCCGGCCAGCAGGGCCACGGCCAGGAGCGACTGGGCCGCGGTGAGCAGCACCTCCTGCATCTGGAAGTGGTCCAGGGGGATGGGCGCGAGCCCGCCGCTGCTCGCGGCGTAGACGCCCGGAATCATGCCCACCAGCAGGGTCCACTGGTTGAGCTTGGCCGAGAGCAGGCTGCCCAGGGCCGTGGCCGCGTCGCCGCGCAGCACGAACATGATGGCCACGATGAACTCCGGGGCCTCGGAGGCGATGGGCGCGAGCCACTGGACCAAAAGGAACTCGTCCACGCCGAGAATCTTGCCCGAGGCCACAAGGCTTTCGCTGAAGGGCTCGGCGCAGGCCAGGATGACCCCGGCGGCGAAGAGGAACATGGCGATGGTCACGGCCCGGCGGCGGTTTGCGGGCAGGCCGCCGATGAGGTCGGCGATGCCGTGCAGCTCGCACTCCTCGCAGGGCCTTTTGCCCGCCAGCCGGATGTACCAGGCGTAGATGCCCACCAGGACGATGCCGTCATACCAGGCCAGGCTGCCCTTGAAGGGCACGAGAATGGCGTAGGCCGTGGCCAGGCCCAGGAAAAGCACCTCGGTGCGGCGCTCCTCCGGCAGGGTCACGCGGTTGCGCGTCCGAAGCCAGAAAATCCCGGCCACCGCGGCCCAGGCCACGCCGATGAGCAGACGGTTGGCCCCGGTCATGTTGGCGATGGCGTAGTGGGAGTAGCTGGAGCCCGGATGCTGCCCGGCCATCCAGGTGAAATACATGTCCACCGCGTACTCGGGGAGCACGGCGATGAAGGCCACCACGGCCAGGGCCAGGCTCTGGGGGATGTCCATCTGGGCCACGTCGCAGGCCCAGAGCAGGAGAAAGGAGGCGGCCAGGATGGCCGCGCCCGAGGCCAGGGCCATGACCGGCGCGGACGGGTGGATGTCCAGCAGGCGCAGGATCGGCCCGGGCAGGGACAGGAGCAGGGACAGAAGCAGGGGGAGCCACTTGTTCACGGTTCGGAATCTCCTCTCGGCCGGGGCGATAAAAAAAGCCTCCGGCATGAATGTTCATGCCGAAGGTCTCGCCAGCAGGTTCCGAACCCGCGACAGGGCCAGGCGGTGACGCCAGGATGTTGACCCTGCCCGATGCGGCTACTCCCCCTCGGGAAGCCCATTCCTGCCCCAAGGCCCCGCCGCTGTCAAGGCGGGCTAATACCGCTGCACCAGCACCGCCCCGGCCACCAGCAGGACCGCGCCCAGCAGGCGCAGCGGGCTGGCCTCGCGCACGGCGTAGCCCACCAGGCCGTACTGGTCCAGGAAAATGGACGCCGCCAGCTGTCCGGCGATGATCCAGGCCATCATGGTGGCCGCGCCCAGGCGCGGGGCGAGCATGACCGTCACGGCCACGAAGAAGGCCCCGAGCACGCCGCCGGTCCAGGACCACCACGGGGCCTGGGACACCTCCGAGGCCGGGGGCCAGGGCAGGCGCAGGACCAGGGCGTAGACCGCCAGGGCCAGGGTGCCCACGGCGAAGGAGACCAGGGCGGCCTGTTCCGGCGTGCCGAGCGTCAGCCGCAGCCGGGCGTTGATCCCGGCCTGCACGGGCATGAAGGCCCCGGCCAGCAGGGCCACGAACACGAGAATCTGTTTCATCCCCCAGCCATAGCCGGGCCCGCCCCTCCTGACAACCCCGGCTTCGCCGGTTTGTAGAAAGGCAGGGGAGGCTCCCGGCTTCGCCGGGTCATGAAAAGGCGGGCTCCGAGGCTCTCTTCGCCCTTCTACGCCCCGGCGGCGCCGGTCTCCTTGACGATGAGCGTGGGGCAGGCGGTGTTGTGCAGGATGTAGTTGCTGACGCTGCCGAGCAGCAGGCCCGCCAGCCCGCCCAGGCCCCGGCGGCCCATGATCACCAGGGTGCAGTTCCGCTCCTTGGCCAGGTCCGCGATGGCCGCGCCGGGGTCGCCGTGCAGCAGCTCCGTGGCCAGCTCGCCGGCAAAGCCCTCGAACACGGCCCGGGCCTTGTCCATGACGATCTTGCCGTTCTCGTCCAGCTCGTTCAGGAGCAGCGGCGGCACGATGATGGCGTCGCCCACGAGATAGGCCGCGTTGGGCACCACGTGGGCCAGCGTGACCCGGCCGCCGAAGGATTCGGCCAGGGCGCGGGCGTGGCGCGCGGCGGACAGCGAGGCTTCCGATCCGTCCACGGGCACGAGGATGTTGTCGAAGGTCATGGTCCCTCCTTTTCGGCTTGCGGCGCTCCAGCGCCACCCCCCTCATACCCCCTTCGGGGGTTTATAGAAAGGCGAAGAGCGTCTCGGAGCCCGCCTTTTCATGACCCGGCGAAGCCGGAAGCCGGGAGATGACAAGTTGGTTTTCATATTGACAACCAAGTTGTCATAATGGCATGGAACGCGAAACGGCCCCGCGCCGAGGAGAAAACCATGTCCATTGAAACCACCGCCGCGTCCCAGCGGCCCGATTCCCCGGGCGTGCGGTTCATGCCGCCCTTCCTCTTCTACCCCTGCATCCTCCTGGGCCCGGCCCTGGGCTTCCTCCTGCCCGAACCCGCGATCCCGCTTCCCGCGACCGCCTGCGCCGGCCTCGGGATCGCCCTGTTCGCCGCGGGGTTCGTCTTCATGATGTGGGGCCACAACCGTTTCACCTCCCTGGGCGTGAACGTGAAGACCGTCCTCCCGGCCTCCATGCTCGTGACCGGCGGCGCGTACCGCTACAGCCGCAACCCCATGTACGTGGGCATGGTCGCGCTCCTGGCGGGCGCGGGCGCGGTCCCGGGCGGCCTCTGGGGTCTGCTGGGCGCGCTGGTCATGGCGCTCTACCTGGCCCTGGTCGTGGTTCCCAGGGAGGAGAGCTACCTTCTGCGAACCTTCGGGGCGGAATACGAGACCTACCGCCGCGCCGTGCGCAGGTGGCTCTAGCCATGCCCCGCGCCGCGAAGACTCCCGCCACGGGCGGACAGATCCACGACCTCCTGCGGGAGGTCTTCGCCCTGCGCCACACCCTGGCCCAGGTCATGGACCAGGTGCACGAGCGCGCCGGAATGCGCACGCCCCAGATCAAGGCCGCCGACCGGCTGGACCGCCTGGGCCCGGCCACCCTGCCGGAACTGGCGGCCCAGCTGGACGTGTCGCGCCAGTTCGCCCGCGCCGTGTGCAACGAAATGCGGGACGCGGGCCTGCTGGAGTTCACGGACAACCCGCGCCACAAACGCTCCCGGCTCGCGGCCCTCACCAGCGCGGGCCGCACCGCCCTGGCCGACGCCCGCGCAAAGGAGGCGGCCATCATCCAGGACGTCCTGCCGGACCTGGACGCGGCCTCCGTCACCGCCGCCCAGAACCTGCTCCAGCGCATCCGCCACCGCCTCCCCGGCTTCGCCGGTTCATAGAAAGCCCCCTTCGGGGGGCACCAAAAAGGCGGGAGATTCGCTATACTTCATTCATAAAACGAAGCATAGTCAGCCCATGAAACGGCTTCCTCTCGTGGTGCACACCCTCTATGCCGAGCTGGCCGACCTCTGCCGCGCCGAGCCGCCCGCGCCCTGGCCCCTGAGCGGGTCCCTGGTGCGCGTGCCGGTGAAGACGCAGGAGCATTGGTATTATCAGAAGAGCCGCCGGACCTCGCCGGGGCCGTACCAGCAGCGGGGATACCTGGGACCGGTGTCCAACGCGGACCTGGCGGCCCGGGTGGCGGTCTTCGAGGAGGCCAAGGCCGCGTTCCAGGAACGCGCAGGGCTGGTGACCGCGCTCAAGGCCGCCGGTGCTCCGGCCCCCACGGGCAGGCTGGCCGGGTTGCTCCTGGGCCTGTCCGAGGCCGGGCTGCTGGAGCGCGCGGTGCTCGTGGGCACGGCCGCGTTCCAGGCCTACGGCCCCATGCTCGGGGTGCGTTTCGGCCCTTCCTCGTTCCAGACCCTGGACCTGGACCTGTGCACGGCAGTCGGAACCGGCCTGGCCCTGCGGCCCTGGCCCGGCCAGCCGCCGCTGCTCGACCTGCTCCAGGGCATCGACGCCACGTTCCGCGAGGCGCCCGGCCCGCGGCCCGGAGCCCGGGCCGTGGCCTACATGAACCAAGCCCGGCTGCGCGTGGACGTGCTCCTGCCGCTCACGGGCCGGGAAAGGGGGGGCAGGCCCGCACCCGGGCTGGGCAGCCACGGCCAGCCCCAGCGCTTCCTGGACTTCCTGGTCCAGGACCCGGTCCAAGCCGTGCTGCTCACCGGCGGCGGGGTTCTGGCCCACGTTCCGCAACCCGCGCGCTTCGGCCTGCACAAGCTCCTGATCTCACGGCAGCGCCCGGCCATCGAACAGGCCAAGGCCCGCAAGGATCTGGCCCAGGCCGGGCAGCTCCTGACCCTGCTCCTGGAAATCGACCCCGAGGCCGTGGAAGCGGCCTGCGCGGACCTGGCCGCTCGCGGACCGGGCTGGAAAAAGCACGCCCTGGCCGCGCTTCAGGGATTGGACGCCGAGGAGATCGCGGAGCGGGCAGCAGGGATGCTCACGGCCGGGTGACCGGGGTGAGGCTCCCGATTCCGTTGGCATGCCGGGCCACGGCCTCGCGGCACGGCCGGCGGGAGTGCGGCATCCGGGAGATCAGGTCGTAGCGCTTTCCCGTATACCCCCACACCGGACAGCTTGGGTCGTCCCCGCTGTGCGGCCCGCCTCCGGCGAAAAGGACCTCCCGCGGCCCATTGCGTAGCGGCCCGACGGCCATGCCTTCGGGGTCGCCGGAGATATGGTCCCAGATGATCCTCCAGTTCCCGTCCGGCCCGCGCCGCAGGAGCTGGAACGGGCACCCGCCCGTGCCGCAATAGAACGGGCCGGTGAACATGGCGAAAATCTCCGGCTCCCCGTCCCCGTCCATGTCCTCCAAGGCGATGAAGACATCGGGCCGCCTGTCGGGGGCGTCCAGGTCCGCCTGCTCCACCAGGCCCCATTTCTGCGCGAGGTTCAGCAGGAGGACCAACTCGCGCTCCTCGGCATGCCCCTGGCCGTCGAACTCCAGGAACTTCCACGCCTCGCGCTTCCCGGCCAAGGCCGGTACCGCCGGGGCGAAAAGGAGCAGGCAGGTCGCGATACACAGGAGGCGTTTCATGGTTTTCTCTTTCCGGGATAATATGGCACTAGGTGTCATCCGAAATTAACCATCTATTTCGACGCCTTGGCTCCTCAACGGGAAACCTGTTCCTTGATCCTTTCGTCCTGTTCATATCGAACTCCTTTTTCGTCCACAACTCACCAGATTCAATGGTCTTTCCCCCTCAAGTTTCAGCCCCACTTCGGGGGGTGTGGAAAGGCGTGGGAGGCTCTCGTCTTCTCCGCCCCCCCTTCGGGGGTTTATTGAAAGGCGAAGAGCCGGAAGCCTTTCCCGCATTTCTATCATCCCCCGAAGGGGGCGAAGGCGGAGGCATCCAGCCGCGCCACCTGCACGACCGTCTGGCCGGTGAAGCCCATCAGGCGCGTGAACTTGGGCCAGCGGGGGTCGGGTCGGTCCAGGTCCGCGCGCAGGGCCAGGACGTGCGACTTGCCCAGCCGGGCGGCCTCGGCCCGCAGCCAGAGGGCGTCCTGACGCAGGGAGCGCAGCACGCGCGGCCCGAAGCGCGACAGCTCCAGATGGGCCTCCAGGTTGTCCGGCCCCTCGGCCAGGGCCCCGAAGCCGTAGACGCCCCGGCCGTCGTAGAGTTCGAAGAAGCGGTAGCGGTCCAGGTCCGGCAGATAGGCCAGGGCCGAGGGAATGTCGCGGCTCGCGCGGACGCTCATTTCTCCCTCCCGAAGGGGTTGAAGTCGTTGATGGTGCGCTGGGGCAGGCTGCCCGAGCGGGCCGGGCGGAAACCCACCGCCAGGTAGCGGAAGGCGTCCGTGGCGTGGCTCGTCCAGTCGTGCAGCGGCAGGGGCCGGAAGGCGTTCATCCGGTCCGAGTACTCGCGGCGGTAGTGGCGCAGGGCCTCCACGCCCTGCTCGCAGCGCCCGGCGTCGAAGCGGCAGCGCGGCAGCAGGGCGCGCACCGCGTTGATGCCGTCGGCCAGGGGGATGTTCGGGCAGACCTCGAAGCGCAGGCCCAGGCTTCGGGCCATTTCCAGCCGGGACTTGCCCGTGCCCAGCTCGCGCACGCGGATGTCGTGGGGCGCGATGTGGCTGCCGTAGGTGTAGGGCTTGTCGCCCAGCACCCGGGCGTAGTGGTCCAGGCCCACGCCGGAGTTCTCGTAGTAGTCCACCAGCCGGATTTCTCCGCCGGGCGCGGCCTGGAAGAACCAGACCGCCGTGGAGTCGGACATGCCCAGGTCCCAGGCCGTGTGCACGGGCATGGCCGGGTCGTGGGGAACCCCGCCCAGGCGGCCGTCGCGCTCCAGGTCGGCCATGAGCCCGCCGAAGTAGGCCCCGCGCACCGCCGCCGTGAACGAGCACTCGAATTCCTGCTCGTACTCCTCGGGGCTCATCTCCCGCTGGGCGGCGGCCAGCTCGTCCGGGTCCAGCAGGCCGGTGAAGCTCGCCCGGTAGAGCCCGGCGTACCAGTCCGGGTCGCGCTGGGCCCGGCGGAAGAGGTCGTGGAAGACGTTGCGGCCCTGGGGCGTGCCGATGAACAGGGCCCAGCCCTTGCGGTCGGCCAGGGCCGGGCGGATGACCTCGCTCCAGACCCGCAGCGGCATCTGGGCCATCTCGTCGAACACCGCGCCGTCCAGGTAGACCCCGCGCAGGGAGTCCGGGTCGTTGGCCCCCAGCAGGCGGATGCGCGCGCCGTTGGCCAGGTCCGCGCGCAGCTCGGACTCGCTGAAACGGGCCTCCACGCCGGAGTCCGGCCCGCAGTAGCGCTTGAGATAGTCCCAGACCACGGTCTTGGCCTGCTTGCAGTAGGGCGCGATGTAGGCCCCGCGCCAGTCCGGCCGGTCCGTGGAGAGCGCCGCCGCGATGAGCCGGTTCACCGAGAGCACGGTCTTGCCGAAGCGACGGTGGCAGACGAGCACGGAAAAACGTTTCAGCCGCGACTCGATCTCGGCCTGCCAGCGGTGCGGGGCGTAGAGCGCGGACGCCCTGGGAGCCGTTTCCGGGGCCGGGGCTTCAAGCGCCGGAGCCTCCGGGGCCTTGGCCTTCTTCCTCGGGGCCATGTCAGCGGCCCTCCCGGCGGGTCTTGAGCTGGTCCTTGATCTCCTGGAGCACGGCCTGGATGCTCACGATCCGCTCCTCCACCCGCTCGACCTTGAGGGCCGTGGCCTGTCCCTCCTCCAGCCGCCGCTCCACGCGGCAGATCTGGTCCTCGGCGGCGCGCAGGCGCTCGCCCAGCCCGCTCACCAGGGCGGCGGCCACGGCCAGGGCCGAGGCCACGGAGAGCAGCGTGCCCAGGTCCAGACGGCGCTCCAGCCGCCAGGTTCCCGACGGTTCGCGCGCGGGGGTCACTTGCCGCCTCCCAGGGCGTCGCGCACCCCGCGCACCGCGCCGGGCAAGTAGTCGCCCAGCTTCTTGACCCCGAGCACGGCGGCCACGATCCAGAAGGTGATCTCCAGGAACCAGTTCGGGAGCATCTCCCAGCTTCGCAGCACGCGCGCGGCGTCCTCGGGACAGAACCCGCTCCAGACGAAGAACCCGATCCAGGCGAAGAACAGCACGTCGTCCTTCCAACCCGCGTTCTCCAGCTGGCGCATCTCCCATTCGTGGTTGAACTCCGCGTCGGACTGGGCCAGGCGCATGCGGTTCTCCATGACCGCCTTCTTGAGGGCCTGGCGGTCCTTGAGATGGTCGGACACGCCGTTGACGATGGTGGTCAGCACCCCGGCCAGGGCGCCGATCAGGGGAAAAGCCATGACGCAAACCTCCTCTGTTTGCACCCAGCCTAGCCCCGGTTTCCGGCCCCCGCGAAGAAATGCAGCTGATTTGCAGGCGATTGCATCGAAATAGCATCTTGACCGCCTTCGGCGGTTCATGAAAAGCCCCTTGCGAGGGACATGGAGAGCCGGGGACCCTCGGCCCTTTTCAGGACGGGAAAAAGGAGACGCCGTTCATGCCGCACCAGACAAAGAACACACCACTCCCGATCCGCCATCTCATGCTTCTGTGCCTGCTCATCCTGCCGTCCGCTCCGGCTCTGGCCCAGGACATGTCGGGGAAATACTGCGTCGTCTCCGAATCGGAATGGACCCAATGCATTGAATTGAAGCCTGGCGGAAAATGTCTGATCATCAATGAGGCCTGGGATCCGACGGATGCGCCCGAAGCCCTCGATGGTCTGGAACGAAAGACCGTTGAGTGCGGCTACGCGATGCATGACGCCATGCTGGAGGTGACGTATGGCCGCGTCACCGATGTGTTCGCCCCGGGTGTGTATGACTGGCGGGAATTCGGCTGGAAGGGCTGGTCGCCGGGGCTGAAGCGGGCCGGTTCCGCTCCCGAGAAATCCATCCTGCACAAGACGTTGATCTACTGGCAAGAACCAATGGACGCCCTGCGCCTCGACGCCGATCCGCATTGACTCTCCCGGGAAGCTGCGGAAGGGTGTGCGTTCGCCCCGAAGACGCGACGATTGATATTCAAGAAAAAAGGCTTCGCTGAAATGAAAAAAGCCGCATCCCTCATCCTCTTCATGCTCATGGCAAGTCCGGCCCTCGCCCAGGATCTGCACGGCTCGTATTGCCTGGCCACTGAAACCGAGTGGAACGAGTGC